>CANEVK010000127.1 GCA_947442115.1 Bacteriovoracaceae bacterium
AACCCATTAAGAATCGATACAAGGCGAGAGAGCGGTAATCAAATTCAAAGGATTTTCTAACCAATTTCACAAAATTCATAAAATACCTTTTAAAACTTTGAACAATTACTTTTATTGTAACGGATTCCATGACTTTTTCGAGACTTTCGTCTAATGTTTCAAGACTTATCATTCATAAAACAACGCAACGCAAAAGGCCGCTTGGATGCTCTATAAAACTCGCGACGTCATCACCAAAGATTACGATGTCATTATCATTGGATCAGGCCTAGCAGGTATGACAGCTGCAAACGTTCTCGGCCGAAATGGTCATCAAGTCCTATTACTAGAGTCCCATAATAAATTGGGGGGGTTTGCGACTTGGTTTTTTAGAGAAAATAGAGAACATGTTTTTGATATATCTCTCCATGGCTTTCCAGTTGGAATGATCAAAACATGCCGCAAATACTGGAGTAAAGAAATTTCTGATTCTATTGTCCAATTGAAAGACGTCCGCTTTGTTAATCCACAATTTAAAGTCCAAACCGATTTCACCAAGGAACATTATTCTCAAGTTCTTATCAATAAATTTGGCATCGACCAGACAATAGTTTCATCCTTTTTTGATTACCTATCTACTATGAATTTTTATGATAATTCTCAACTTACAAATCGTGAGCTCTTTGAGAAATTTTTCCCCGGCAGAAATGATGTGGTTAGATTCTTAATGGAACCTATCACGTATGCCAATGGTTCAACTCTGGAAGACCCTGCAATTACCTACGGAATTGTCTTCTCAAATTTTATGAGTAAGGGAGTCTATACTTTCAAAGGCGGAACAGACCTCCTGATATCTAAAATGAAAGATGAACTCCTCAAAAATAATGTCGACATAAAAATGCAAACTAAAGTCGATAAGATTCTGATCAAGGATGGCGTAGCCGCCGGAATTGTTCTTGAGGGAAAAGAAATTAAATCAAAGGCGATCTTATCAAATGCCAATATCAGAAGCACAGTCCTCAACTTAGTTGGAGAAGAGTACTTCCCTCAAGAGTTTGTTCAGAAAACGAAGGAAATAAGACTCAACTCTTCGAGTTGCCAAGTTTACATGGGCCTAAAAAAAGATGCGACCATTCCCCATATTGGAGATTTGATTTTCACCTCAAGCTATCCAACCTATGATCCAGATAAACTCTTAGGCCTAAAAGTCACTTCGAGAACATTCTCGGTTTACTATCCACAAGAAACACGACCTCAATCACCTGAAGCCAGAGTTGCGATTGTCTCAAGTACTAATTGCTTATATGAAGATTGGAAGAAATTATCCCCTCAAGAATACGAAGATGAAAAGAAATTCATGATTGAGGAAACGATCCTAGGGCTAGAAGCCTTTATTCCTGACATTAGGGACAAACTTGAAATTATTGAAGCGGCGACTCCCCTCACGGTTGAGCGTTATACTCTTCATCCTAAGGGATCATCCTTTGGAACAAAATTTGAAGGCCTAGATGTCTCCATGAATCTACACAAGACAATGCCGGGTCTGTTTCATGCAGGATCTGTAGGAATAATTATGTCGGGC
Source organism: Bacteriovoracaceae bacterium (assembly GCA_947442115.1). Lineage (GTDB taxonomy): Bacteria > Bdellovibrionota > Bacteriovoracia > Bacteriovoracales > Bacteriovoracaceae > Peredibacter. Next base: position 1,562 of record CANEVK010000127.1, read on the forward strand.
TGGTTGGGTGCTGCCAATTATGGCGCCATTCAATCGAACGCTATTGAATCTTATCTACTCTCAATAAAAGGTCATAACCATGTTTAATTTTAATTCTCAACATGTCATCGTCACTGGTGGAACTAGAGGGATTGGTGCAGGAATTACAGAATCATTCCTAAAAGCAGGAGCAACCGTCGTAGCGACATATTCAGGAAACGATGAAGCTGCCAAAATGTTTAAAGAAAGACTTGCTGAATTCGGTGAGAAACTTGTCCTAAAAAAATTCAATGTCGCAAATTCATCCGAAGTTGAATCCTTTTTTACGGATTATGAAAAACAATTTCCGAGTCTTGAAGTCCTGGTGAATAATGCTGGAATCAGACGAGATCAAATTGTGGCCAGTATGGGTGAAGGTGACTGGGATGCTGTTATTGATACAAACCTCAAGGGCACTTATAACATGACTAAATATGCCGTTTTAACAATGATGAAAAATCGTTACGGAAGAATTGTGAACATGTCTTCTGTCGGTGGAAAGCTTGGGCTTCCTGGACAGGCGAATTACGCTGCTTCAAAAGCAGGACAGATTGCTATGTCACTTTCGGTTTCAAAAGAAGTCGCTAAAAGAAATATCACCTTGAATAATGTCTGCCCTGGATTTATTGATACCGAACTTTTAAAAGATCTCCCTGAGGAGCAGATTAAAGAATACAAATCACAAGTTCCCATGAAGCGATTTGGTAAAGTGGAAGAAGTTTCACATGCCGTCCTCTTTTTTGCTTCCAAAGAATCTTCATACATCACAGGTGCAACACTTGATATCGCAGGAGGACTCAATGCTTGAAACAATCCTCGCAAACATCCCTCAACGTGAGCCCTTTCTTTTCATCGAAAATATTCTCGATCGTTCAGAAAATTCTATTACGACAACAAAAAAACTGACTGGTAACGAAGACTACTTTCGTGGTCACTTCCCTGGAGCTCCCGTTTTTCCTGGTGTCTTGATGTGTGAAGCTGTTTTTCAAACAGGAGCACTTCTTATGGCCCTTAAAGGACAAAGCGCCAATGATAATAAAAAAGCGCTCGTGACAAGAATCCAAGGGGCTAAATTTAAAAACATGGCAAAGCCTGGTGATGAACTTCACATCACTGTTGATTTCGTTGAAATGCTAGCAAACGCTGCTTTCATGAAAGGTAAAATTACAGCAAATGGCAAAAATATTATGTCGATTGAGTTTGCTGCAACCATCGTGGACAACCAGGACGTGTAATGGATTTTTTAAATGTGAAAGATAAACATTTCCTCATCGCAGGTGTGGCGAATAAAAAAAGTGTCGCCTACTTTTGTGCCAAGACGCTTATTGAACAAGAGGCCAAGTGTATTTTTTCTGCCCAAACTGAAATTCATGCCGAAGCTATCAAAAAATTATTTCCAAACTCACCTGTGATCATTTGTGATGTGGAAAATGAAGGCCATATCAAGCAACTTTCAAGAGAAGTACTGGCGCATACATCTAAGCTTGATGGTTTTTTACATTCTCTTGCCTTTGCTAATTTTTCTGAAGGAGTTAAGCCCTTCAATGAGACTAAAAGAGCTGATTACTTACAGGCGGCCCAAATATCTTGCTTTTCACTGGTTGAGGTTTCGAACGCTTTGAAAGACTTGTTATCAACAGATGCTTCAATTGTGACTATTTCAATTTCTAATACGAAGGCCACAAGTTATGGCTACCTCGGTCCTATTAAGGCCATGCTTGATGCAACAGTCCCCTTTCTAGCGAAGTCCTTTTCAGAATTTTCAAATATAAGAGTGAATGCTGTGGGCGCTGGCCCACTCAAGACCTCGGCCTCTGCAGGTATTCCTGACTACATCGATAACTATTTATATGCTGAGGAACTCACCTTGAGGAAGGCGGCCCTTGAAACTCAAGAAGTGGCCAACACCGTTTGCTTTCTTCTCTCTTCACGAAGTAGTGGCATAAATGCAACGACTGTTCTAGTCGATGCTGGGATGAGTGTTAATTATTTTGATCAAAATATCGTAAAAACTTTTACCAAAAATAAATAATATGACTCGAGTTCATGGCCTTGAAGGTGCAAGAGGTGTTGCAGCGTTTATTGTGTACTTTCACCACTTCCTGCTCATTTTTTATCCAGACTTTTATTTTGGCGAACATAACTGGATCAATCATTTCATTAATGCAGACCTTGCTGTTTCTTGGTTTTTTGTTCACTCAGGCTTTGTCTTAAGCTATAAAATTTTCTCAAGTACAAACGAGGAAGCTATTTTCATCCTAAAAGACCAGTCACTCAGACGTTATTTTCGTCTTTTACCGGTTGTTCTTTTTTCTATAACTGCAACTTATGTTTTTATGAAACTTGGACTTGTCTATCACCAGGAGCTAATGAGTTTTCACTATTCGAAATGGCTTGCAAACTATTTAAAATTTACTCCAGAATTTTTGAATGCCCTAAAAGAAAGTTTCTGGGGAATTTACTTTAATTTCAAGTCCTCAACCACCTTCAATCCTAATCTATGGACAATTGGAACTGAACTTATAGGATCGTACGTTCTTTTTTCAGTACTCGCCCCGCTAAAATTCTTTAAGAGATCGGGGATTGTCTTACTCCTAATCGGACTTTTAAGTTTTAAATATAAAGGCATTATGTGTTTTTTTCTCGGCAGCTCACTATGTAGGCTTCCAAAACATAAAACGCACCTGCTTCTCTTAATCTTTATCTTTGGACTGGCGATTTATATTTCAGACTTTGGTGGACCCTATGGATCCTACCTAAGAAATATAAGTGCCTTTATTTTGATGTACGCACTTTTACAAACGACAAAGATGAGAGACATTCTCAATAAAAGTTTATTTAAATGGCTTGGAGACGTCTCATACTCTCTTTATGCTATCCATTTTCTAATACTAGTGTCCCTAACTTCATTTTTAGGTTCAAGAATGACTAATCTACCTAAGACTCAGATGGTGATCATCAATTTTATCATCTCATCTCTTGTCTTATTTTTAGTTTCACATTTTATCTATAAATGGATTGATGCCCCAGGAATTCTTTTAAGCAAAAAATTTTCGAAAAAAATCCTGAAATCAGGTTAGTTTAAGGTGTTCTCGAAGAGCGAAAGTTCTTTTTAAACCTTCTTCAATGCTTACTCTTGGGGAATAACCAAAATCTCTTTTCGCCTTCGCATGGGAAAAATAATGAGACTTCCCTAGATTAAGCGCCACGAATCGAGTCATGGGCGGCTCAGGCTTTTGAATGCCCGCTGCCTTAAAAACTTTTTCAAAAAACCAACCTAGTCGATAAGCGGTGGTCACATCAATTGCCTTCATGACAGGTTCGATTTTGACGTAACCTAAAACCTGATTAATGAAATCCCAGAGTTTGACAGGTCTTTCTTGACCTACAAAATAGGCTTCACCACAAACACGAGATGACGGTGCTAGATGTTCAAAGGCCTGGACATGGGCCATGGCCGCATTTTCAACGTAAATAATATCAACTAGATTTTCACCATCGCCCACAATGCGCAACTTACCTTCTTTACCTTTTTGAATCACACGTGGAAAGAGGTGAGGATCACCAGGCCCCCAAATAAGATGAGGCCTTAAAGCACAGGTTAAAAAAGTTTTGCTATTATTTTTTTGTAGGACAAGCTTTTCGGCCATGGACTTCGTTTCTGCATAGGGAGTGAGAAACTCTTTCGGATAAGGGCATTCCTCATCCACTCCTAATAAATCATCATGGCCAAAAACGACTGAAGGTGTTGAAGTATAAATAAAACGCTGCACACCTTGGGCCTCAGCAGCTTCAATTAAATTCTTAGTGCCAAGATAATTAATATTATAAAAATCTTGATAGCGACCCCAAACACCTGCAAGGGCGGCTACATGAAAAATGGCATCAAATCCCTGGAGTAAGGCCTTTTCGACATCGGCCGGATTTGTGAGATCTCCTCTAATTGTTGGAACTCCCATTTCTTCAAGATGAGAATAATTATGACGTGAAAAATTAGTCACAATATAGCGAGGATTTTTAAGCAGTTCTTTAATGATGTGAGTTCCTAAGAAGCCTCCACCACCAGTTACGAGTATGCGCATAATATATATTTTAGAGCGAACAAGTATAAACGTCTAGTTCTTGAGAAAAGACTGGGCCCAATGAGATAAGCGTACTCTATCGATTTTGATATTATGTCTGACATCCACAGGGAATGAGGGATGAACAAAAAAATGATTAATCACATTCGTGTGAGGTGAAGTAGAAGCAAGTGATAAGAGCTCTGAGCGAAATTTATCATCCAGACTGGTGCTTTGATCTTTCCGCTCGATAACAAGACCAGGAAAAACACTACCCCCGTGGGTTAATTTCACTAAGGCAGATCTTTTAATAAGTGGATGTTGATTGAAAATGGCCTCAATCCGTATAGGATAAAAAACACTCTTTTGATCAACTATAACCTGATGAGTTTTTCTACCCATAAACCATAAATTTTTATCATCATCGAGATAACCAACATCTCCCATACGATGCCAAAGTTTACCATCGATAAGAATTTTTGCCTTTTCAGTTTCATGAGACATATCAAAGTAGGCCGGTGTGACTTGTGGGCCTGAAACAATAATTTCACCAATCTCATTGGGCGGCAGCTCTTCAAAACAAACCAGTGGAATATCCGAACTTTTGATAATTTTAACTTCTGTGTTTTGAATAACATGACCAATACAAGTTCCGGCCCCTTGCTCAGTTTGTCTCTTTTTGCCTTGAAGAATTTCTTTTCCAGACATTAAACTGACGGGTAAACATTCCGTCGCGCCATATGGTGTGTAAGTGTCTCCCTGAGGGAGGATATTTTGAAACATTTCATGAATCTCCGCCCTCACGGGGGCACCAAACATCACAACATATTTTACAGTTGGTAATGCTAAACGATTCTCTAAGCAGTAATGCCCTACTTTCGCCCAAATGGAGGGTGATCCAGCAACAAAACTTGCGCCTTGATCAATAATGTTTTTTACAATTTTTGCCGGATCACATTGTGCAGGCCTTGTAGGATCCATATCAGGGATAACTGAGGTCATGCCCATCGCAAGAGTAAATAAAGCGAAGAGCGGAAATCCTGGCACATCAATTTGATTTTCATCAAGATTAAACATGCTTTTTAAGGCATCCGTTTGAGCGTGAAGAATACCATGAGTGTAAAGAACCCCTTTCGGAATTCCCGTTCCTCCTGACGTAAAAAGAATCGCTGAAAAATCTTCCATTTTAGCAGGGTAGATTTCAAAGTGCTTTGACTCTTCTTCCAGATTTTTATAAAGCCAGGCGGTATTTCCCCAAACATTCTGCAAAGAAATTTTAACAAGAATATTTTTAAAATATGATTTCTTGAACCGTCTGATCCAATGGACAAGTCCAATGGATACCATTGCTTCTGGCCGCACTTGGCGGATACATGAGAGAAGATTTTTAAACCCCATGCCTGGATCAATCAGAACCGGAACAGCTCCAACTTTAAATAGGGCAAAAGTGATGACTGAAAAATCTAAGCAAGGTTTAACAAAAAGCAGAGTCCGCATTCCTGGCCTAATACCAAGCTTGATGAAACGATTAGCAAATTGATTTGAGCGTTCCTCAAACTCTTTAAAGGAGTAATAAGGATATTCATAATTCTGGCCCTTTGCTCTTTTAGAAAAAACGACAGATCTCTTTTCAGGAAATTGTTCAGCGACTGATCTGATTCTTTGAGCAATATTCATATTAACGAATAAAATTAAGAATTTTTAGACTGACTTCGTCTAGAGCATCTTCCAGGATGTAATGGCCAGCATCAGCAAACCAATGAGCATCTGCATCCGGGTAAAGGCTCACCCACTTTTCAAAGAAATGGTGGTTAAAACAAAAGTCTTTACCACCCCAAAGAATGAGTTTTGGATGCTTGAGTGAAGGTAGCTTATTTTCTATTTCTGCCAACGTTTGATAAGTTGGATGACTCGTCTCCATCGGAATATCTTGGACAAAACGGGCCACGGCCACTCTATTCTCCCAACTGTCATAAGGTAAGAGATAACCCGCCTTAATAAATTTGGGCAAGGTTTTAGTTGTTGTCATAAACGTTGCGGGCCAGGCAAAGAGGTTAAATTTTCTCGTTAACCACTCTCCAAACCTCCCTTGTCTCAACAGATTAATCCTCTGAGGGATGTGAGGGCTTGGATAGGCCGCTGTGTTCAGAATAATGATACGATCAAAAAGATCTGGGTATCTTGTGACAAGTCCAAAGCCAATAGCGCCACCCCAGTCATGAACAATGAGGATAATTTTTTTGAGGTCAAGAAATCTTATTAATTGATAAACATTATGAATATGAGTCTCTAGGTTATAAGTATAATCCTGAGGCTTATCAGAAAGTCCACAACCC
>CANEVK010000128.1 GCA_947442115.1 Bacteriovoracaceae bacterium
TGTTTCTGATAAAGATGATCTTATGATCATTACGGATAAGGGTCAGGTTATCAGAACGAAAATTTCTGGAATTTCGCTTCTCGGTCGTAACACTCAAGGTGTGAGACTGATTAATGTGAAGCCGGATGAAAAAGTTGTCGCAGTTGAAAAAATTGTTGATCCTGATGATGATTCAACTGAAGGTGAACCATCTGAGACACCTGTTCAATAATCTCTTTATTTTATTTTTTATCCTGGGGTTAAGTTCTTGTGACTTTACCTCAGGACTTAATCAAGACATTCTTTCCGCTCAAAAATATGTAGATCAGCAGGATTTTGCTAAGGCTGTTGGTTTATATGAGCGTGTGCTTAAAAAAAATCCCTCAAAAGTTATCAAGACCAAAATCAATTATCAGCTGGCCGAAATTTATTACCTCTACCTTGATGAGCAGGTGAAGGCCCTGAAGTATTATCAGTTTATTGTGGATAATGTGGATGACCCGCTCTGGCAGGTGAAGTCGCTGGAGAAAATCGCAGATATTAATTTTAGTTTTGCTAAGAATTTTACTGAGGCGATTCGCGCCTATCAAATTCTTATGAACGTGAAGCCTAGGCTCAAAAATTATGATTATTATTTTTTGCGTGTGGGTGAGTCTTATTTTGAAATGGGTAAATACACCAAGGCCCGGGAAATTTTTAATCAAATCATTTCACAGCCAACGAACCCTTATTATGTTGAGGCCTACAATCAGATGGGGCTTATTGAGTTTTACAACCGGAATTGGGATAAGGCGGTTGAGTATTGGATGGAGTATCTTAAGCGTGAGCGTCGTAAGGATCAGATTGTGAAGGTGAAGTTTTTAATTGCGAATGCTTATGAATCGAATGAAAAGTTGAAAGAGGCCTATAATATCTATTACTCCCTTCTCCCCTCTTACCCTAATCCTGAAGTTTTACGCGCCAGACTTAAATCTTTATTTGATCGTCGGGTTGCCAGAAAGCGGTAGTTTTTTTATCTTAGCTTAAATTTTAGCCGATAGGTTGTGATGAAAAGCTGGCAAAAAGCCCTTGCCCTTGCGTTAGGTCTTCCTTCTACCATTCTTGGGATCTTTTTTACCTTTCAAGAGTTGGTGAAGAGAAATATTGTCTCTCAAGGCATGGCCCAACTTATTCTCATCCTAGCGGTGGTCTCTATTCTTATAAAGATGATCGTGGTCACATGGAAAAAAAAGTAACAAAGAAGTTTTATCTCCTCTCTCTTATTAGCGTGGCGGCGATTCTGATTATGACGGCCGGTCATGTTCAGGACTCTCTGGCCTTGTTTGGGGTTTTAGTGGTGCTTATTTTCAATCACAATAGCCTTTTAAATATGGTTTCAAATCTCACCAAGACTATGACCCTCAGTGGGGATGATGCGAAGCAGGCAATGCGGAAGGTATTGTTTTTTTTAGTGCTTAAAATGACGCTTCTCGTAAGTGTCATGGTGATGATCTATTTTTATGATAAAAGTTTAACGCCTAAGGCCCTGTTACTTATGATTTTCCAATTGATAATCCAGGTCGTTAGTATTAAAAACAACTATTAAATTTTGCCAGGAATTTCATGAAATACTTGTATTTAATTGCATTGTTTTTTTCTCATAATGCTTTGGCCAGCGGTGGTTACAATTTTTTCACCAACGCTTCTCATGCCACTCATCTTCCGGCCCATACATTGGCGCTTATTTTTGGTTCGATTCTTTTTCTTCTCATGGGTGTTGTTTATCGCGCTCGTGTTTCTTCAGTAAAAAATGCCACGATTCCTGATAAAGGAATTACTCTTAGAAATATTATTGAGACGCTGGGACAGGCGATGTACTCAACAGCTAAAACTGTAATGGGTGAAGAGAGTGCGAAAAGATACTTCCCTTACATCATCTTTGTTTTCTGTTTTATTCTTCTCACCAACGTGATTGGAATTTTCCCTGGTTCAATGTCGCCAAACCAAAACCTCAATACGACACTTGCTCTTGGTCTATTCACATTTCTCTACTTTAACTACCAAGGTATTAAAGCTGTTGGTTTTGTGAACTACATGAAGCACTTTGCGGGCCCGATGCCTCTTCTTGCTATTCTTATTTTTCCGATTGAAATCATTTCGGTTTCAGTACGTCCTTTATCTCTTGCTCTTCGTCTGCGTGGAAACATGGACGGTGACCATTTGATCTTAGGCATTTTCTCTGACCTCGTTCCGTACATCGTTCCAATTCCCTTCTACGGTATGGGTCTTTTCGTTTCATTCTTACAAGCTTTCGTATTTACACTTTTAACAATGATCTATATTGGTATGGCCACTGCTCATCACGATCATGGTGAGCATGATCACCATCACTAATAGGATCAAATCCAACAAAGGAAAATAAAATGGAACACGTTAATTCATGGGTTGTGCTTTCTGCTGCTATCGCTTTCGCTTCTGCCGTTATCGGTGGAACTGCTGCTCAAGGTAAAGCTGCTTCTGTAGCTCTTGAAGGTATCGCTCGTAACCCAGCTGCTGCTGAAAAACTTCAGACTCCAATGATTCTTGCTCTTGCACTTATCGAGTCTCTCGTTCTTTTCGGATTTGGTATCGCATTCCTTATCCTTCAAAAAGCTGCTTAATTTTAAGATTAAGATAGAGTTGAAAAAAGAAGCCCTCGAAAGAGGGCTTTTTTATTTTAAGGATACCATTTTTTAACCATTCGAATTGTATGTCCTCTATATTCAGAAATATAAAGGTTTCCTTCATCATCAAAAGCTAAACCTTGGGGATCTGTTAGCTGTGCAGGGACGTTGACTGGATCTATATTATCGCCATCAATGAAAAATCCCATACCTAATCCCTCGTTCTCATTATATTTCTGGGGTCTGGCACGAAATGCAGTTGTCGCTAAAGCAGGGTTATTTCTATTTCCAACGTAAAGACTTAAGCTACCACTACCAGCTCTTGAATAACAAAAAACACTATTTGTAGCATTTGCATTATCATTCCCGTTTGCAATACAAATTTGAGATTCATTCACCGCTATAGCAGTTGAGTAATTTGGAGTTGTTGAAAGAGTTATAGTTCCAACGTTATTACCTGGAACTGGGATTCCTAAAATATTTCTTGATGAACCTGCCCCGGAGTAAGTGTTGATGTATTTTAGACTAGAGACAGCAGAGTCCGTTTGATCAATGACAAAAAAGTTACCAGGGTTGAGTGGGTCCATCTCAATATCACCTGGAAAACGGTACCGAGTATTACTGAAGGATCCACCCTGGTTATTGTTTTGCGTACAAACTCCAGAATGAACAGAGACTATCCCACTACTGTCTATTTTGTGGATACAGTGATCGTAATATGAACTAACATAGAGATTTCCAGAGGCCTCATCAAAACCAAGACCTCTGACTCCATAAATAGGTACGACTACAGCAGGCTGTTGGTTGTATAAGACAAGATTTCCAGTATTGTAATCACCAACAGGGTTCCCCCACCATTGCCACGCATTGAAACCTGAGCCAGAGATTCCAGGAGGTGAGTTTGTCCCTCCAATATTATTAAGCTTACCTGGTTCAACCTCGGTCCCCATGATGATTTGGTTTGAACCATAAATATTTAGGGCCTTAATAAATGAACCTCCTTGGACAAAATCAGCATATATAGGAAATTCATCATTACCCTGTTTAATAATTTCGATATCCCAAGGATCGAGCATACCGGCCGTCAATGGGCTCACTTGAACCGTTTGATAAGCACTTGTACCATTACCAACTAAAGTATCTATAACACCGTTACCTAGGCTGAGTGACCTGATTCTTCTGTTTCCGCGATCACTGATTAAGAGTCGATTATTCCTTGAATCAAACTTCATAGCTCCAGGTCCATTGAATTGAACAAGCTCAGACTGCAAGGTTGGTGATTCGTTATAACCAAAACGAGGTATATAACCAAGAACAGTAGACACGGTACCATTTGATGTGACTGTGCTTCCATTGTCGATAACAAGAGATCTAATTCTGTTGTTAAGATTGTCTGAAACGAAAAGTACTCCGTTATCAATTGCTATAGCGGTAGGTCCATTCAAAGGAGAGCTCTTTCCACCAGCCGAAGCTCCGTTATTGTTTGAAGAACCAGCAACGTTGTTAAGTCCGAAGATGATTCCTGAACTATGGGCGGCTACTGTCCTGTTACCTATGGTAATAGGATTTGATGTTTGATTTATAAATAAAACTCGATGGTAGCTCAGATCATTAACAAAAAATCCAAGGAGGGGGCCATTATTCACACGATATGGGAGGACCTCTCTGATGCTTCCATATTGAGTGAGTGATGTATTGTAAAAATATCCAATTCTTGCCTGATAACACCAAGTCGCTGGAGCGGTGGAGGTATAACCTCCAGAAATGGTTTTTATATTGGCCGGTGGAACTGATAAAGGATCAGCGGAGGCTGTAAAAAGATTAAGAGTATTGGTTTTTCCAACTGGATTTAGCACTCTAACCCGACATGTATTTGTTTCACCAAAATAGATTACGTTACTAACGGAATCATAATAAGCAGAACCTAAGGAAGAAGTTGTAGCAACGGATGGTACAGAACCATCACCGTTGACATTTGCTGCAGCCGAAGTCGTAACAGTTGTGGAGGTTGTAGGTGCCGGTGATGCTCGGAAGGCAGTATTCGGTGCCAAATCTAAAACTCTGATGTAGTTATTGCCACTATTACATGGGATGTAGAGTTTATTATCTGCCGTATCAACAGTCAGATCAAGTGGATAGCAACCTGAAATACCTGCGCTTGGTTGTATATTGACTGTAGAGGTACTGTTGTCAAACCTTAAACGAAGTAGTCTTTGCGCTGTATACTCAGCAACATAAATATCAGTAATATTTCCACTAACAGTATTCGTTAGGCCAGTTGGGCCGTTGATAAAAAAAGTTGAAAGCGCTGAAGTGGTTAAATTACCAAATGCAGTCTGAGTAAAAACAGCAGGATTTGGAGTTGCAGCATAAGACATTGTATTGGGATAACCTGGAACTCCTAAAATGATTTTCACAGTATTAGCAGGAATATTAAATGGTCCGAGCTGAACTGTTGATGTGTTACGGTTCCAATACCAAACGACATTATTTGTGTAATCACTTATAATCATATTTTTCTTAGCAAGACCAATGTTGTGCATAGACATCTTGTAAGGAACTAGTCGAACTTTTGTGTAATTGTCTGCTGTGGCAACATTTAGCTCATCACCCATTCCAGGCATCCCAGCAATGGTGCAAATTTCACCAGAATTAAGATCATTACATGACTGCGGGAAGAAATTAGCATTTATTGTAAAAGATGTACTGCTTGATTCTCCATGAGAATCAACAACAGAGAGGTTAAATGTGTTATCTCCTACAAAACTAGTTCCGGCATTGAAAGCAACATTTAGAAGTCCTGTTGTCGTTGGGATCGAATTAAGCGTGAGCCCGCAAGCAGATCCAATAATACATGAAGTAGAACCTCTCGAAATTGTAGCCGTGAAAGTATCCTCGGCATCTGTGATGATTGCAGAAATTGTAGTCAGAACATTGGTGTTAATTCTTTTATCTGTTGCAGGATTTTTATTTGATATAACAGGTTTTTGATTTTTATAAACATTCCATGTTCTCTCTGCAGGAGTAACAGGATCGTTGGATGTGGTACTATCGGTTAGTTTTACTTCAATTGTTTGGTCACCAAATACTAGATCTGTTGCAGATGTTAAAACTAAAGAGCTTGAAGTCACACCAGTCTCTGTTTTTAAAATAACATCAGACTGACCACTTCTTTTAAGAGTCCATTTGAATGTGTAAGGCGGAATACCGGTTGCAGCTATCGCCGTAAATGTTTTTGTTGATTCTGTGGAAAGTGCAACAATGTTAGAACCACTTGGTGTCGTTACACCCAAAGTTTCCTGAGCTGGGTTATTTACATTAAAAGTCCAGCTTAAATCAGAATTTTCATAACCATCGTGCGTCCTTAGGGTCACTGTATGAACACCGGTTTCATTACAATCAGTAGTGTAAATCAGCTTCGCCGTATTTGTGGTTGATGTTATTGCGATCCCCGGATCGGCGTTAGTAATTGCTACATTATTGAGTAACCAAGATTTAGAAAGAGTATCTGGATCAGAATCAACAACAGTGGCATCAAAGATAATATTGTTACCACAATTAACTGTAGCACCTGTCAATTCAGGTGAGTAAACAATATAATTAGGTAGTGAGTTCCTACGAACATTAAATGTTTTTTCGTCAAACGAGTTGGAGTTTGTTCCCCTCACCCGAATAGTATGTGGACCCGCAGCAAGGATCGATCCATCAAGAATAAAAAATGGGTCAGATCCATTTTGAAGAACCTGAACACCATCTCTTTTAAACTCATAAGTCACTGGGCCTGCCCCATCAGCGATTGATACGGCAAAAGTGGTTGAGGTAGTTCCAGTTACGACAGTGGGATCTGTTGTTGGCGTAAAAGTTAATATTTGGACATTTCCAGGAGGTGCCGGTGGATTATTTACAGAAACTGTCCATGTTTGATCAAAAGTTTCGTATCCGTCATTCAAAATTAATTTAAAACTGTGAAAGCCAACATCAGTACAATCAGGTGTATAGGTAATTTTAGTATTTGATCCAACACCTGATATGCTGACGAAATCTGTAGTGGGGGTGACAAGAGTTTCATCCATTTTCCATTGAATTGAAACCGCGTCATTATTGACGTCACCATAATTTGCATCAAGTATAATTGATCCTCCAGAGCAACTGATCGTATTACCTGTAAGTGTAGGAGTGTAGGAAGTCACAGAAGGGGGAGTGTTTTTTCTAATATTGAAACTTTTTTCAGCAGAAGTAATACCGTTGCTGGCAACAACTCTCAGAGAGTGAAAACCTGCCATTAAGCTTGAGCCTGATAAAGAAAAGAAGGACGTTCCTCCATCCTGTACCTCTTCATTATCTAGGTAAAATTTATAATTTACAGTGCCAGCTCCCTCGGCAACACTAACTCCAAAAGTTGTTTCAGAATTGCTTGTCATAATAACGGGACTAGTCGTCGGTATCCAGGATACTATTTGTACAGTATTTGGTTCAGGTGGAGGGTTGTTTACAATAAAAGTCCAAGATGTTTCAGTTGTATCATATCCATCGGTAACTGAAAATTTCAGAGTATGTGTTCCTGCTTGTGAGCAATCTGGTTCATAAGCTATTTCAGAATAGTTTGGCAAATCAGTTCTAGCAACGAATTGAGTTTCATTTGTCACTGTTTGTGAATCTAGTTGCCAGTTTATTTGATAATTATCAATTTCATCATTATCGTAAACGAGTGCAGAAAATGTTTTGGGTCCATCACCACAATTCATTGTCTCACCAGTGCTGGCCGAAGGTGTTTTAAGATTTATAGAAGGAGCATGATTCTTTCTAACGTTGAAAATTTTTTCATCAGATGTTTTACCATTCGATGCAATTACTTTTATTTCATGTTCACCAGAAACTAGTGAAGATCCAAGTACATTTAAAAATGCACTAGACCCTGTGGCAAGTTTCGTAGTGTTATTGTTATCAAGAATGAAGTCGTATGTTACATCACCTACATTTCCAGAAACAAGTACACCGAATACAGCCGATGTTGAGTTGGTGAGTATGGTGGGATTTGTAGTTGGAGTAAAAGAAGCAATTTCAATTTGATCAAGATTATCTATAGAGCCATCTTCGATATTACTATCAAGTGCACCAAACTTATCTCCACCACTGTTATTACAAGCAGTGAGTAAAGCAGAAAGCAGAAAAATATTGAGTAATTTCAGCATACTCATATTTTAAATATAACTCCTAAAAAACTATTAAACTCTGTGGCTTCAGCGCTATTAGCACCGGCCAGAGCTATGGTTCGTATCTCGCCTTTAAAACTCATCACTTTGGTAAAATATCTCTCTACTCCTATATTAAGGCCAAAA
>CANEVK010000129.1 GCA_947442115.1 Bacteriovoracaceae bacterium
ATGATGTGGTGACCCTTATTGCAAAATGTGTAAAGAGTAATATCCGTGAGCTAGAAGGTTGCTTGATTAAGTTAGGTGCCGTGACATCCATTCTCAAAGTCGATATTGACCTTGAAGTGGCCAAAGAACATTTAAACCTGAATGAAGAATTAGAAAATCAAAAGCATATCACCATAGAAACTATCGCTAAAACGGTGTGTAACTACTATAAAATTACCCTCGGAGATCTGCGTGGGAAGGCGAAAACAAAAGAGGTCGCTCTACCGAGACAAGTGGCGATGTTTCTTATTAATAAGCTCATAAAACCCACTTTAAAAGAGAATGGCGTGTATTTTGGTGGAAGAGATCACTCGACTGTCCTCCACGCTGTTAACAGCATTAAAGACCGTATTAAAGTGGAATCTCTTCTGGCCCAACAAGTCCTCGATATCGAAAAACAACTTTAATTGTGAATGAATGATTTGGATCTCAAAAATGCCCTGCTTTATGCGGGGCTTTTTTTTATCCATAAAAAGTATCCACATAACAAAATGTGAATAACTGTTCATAAACAGAGAAACTATCAACATTGTGGAAAATTTTGGGGAAAAATCTAAATCAAAAAAAGTTTAGACGGGTAAAGCTTATTTATAACATGATGCACACTTAACAAGTTAAAAAAAAGAGCGTGGAAAGAATTAAATCCATCCCAAAAACTTCTAAGATATACGTATATGAAAAAAAATTGAGTTGCACTTGGTGTGGAAGACATCTGCTAAAAATGGATCTAAATACTCATAATTACTCATAGGAGGGAAAATCATCCACATGATCCCGGCTTAATAGTATTAAGAAATATAAAAGAATTAATAAGAAAGGGATGAATTCAGAGAAAAGGCTGAAGACTTGATAAAGCGATAAGCAAAAGTTAAAACCTAATGATCGAATTCAAGGACAAAATATGAAACTTACAATTCAGGCCCATCTTTTAAGAGATGCTATTAATAAAGTACTATCTGTAGTGGATAAGAAAAACTCTCGTCCCATACTGACTAATTGCTTAATTAAAACTCATGATCAGACTCTTGAACTTATTGCAACTGATTTAGAAGTTTCAGCTAAGTTGTACCTTAAAGCTAAAATTGAAAGCCAAGGAAGCTTTTGTATCAATAGCAAAAACATAGCTGATATTTTGAGAGAGCTCCCAAATGAAGAAGTTGTTCTTAGTGTAGATAATAATAATTTATTGAATCTTAATTGTAAAAATATCAACTACTCACTCCTGGTGACGAATGCTGATGAATTTCCACAGTTAAATTTTCATAATAAGAATTCTGAATTCAGACTCAAGACAAAACAAATTGCTCATATCATCAATAAAACATCTCATGCTATTTCAACTGATGAGACGAGATTGTACCTTAATGGTATCTATTTCCAAATGACTGATTCTAAGCTTCGTTCTGTCGCTATTGATGGTCATCGTCTCGCACTCTTAGATACCCATGAATTTATTGGAGAGAATAAATTCCTCGTAGATGGAGTGATTGTTCCTCGTAAAGGTATTTCAGAGCTTAAAAAAATTGCTGAGACTTATCCTGATGAAGACGTCGCCATTTCTCTTGATGACTCATTCATGTTTGTGAATGCTCGTGATGAATATTTTTTATCTATTCGCTTAATTGCCAGAGAATATCCAAAATACCAAACAGTCATTCCTGCAAAAACAACGAATAAATTTCATATTGATCGAAACGCTATTATGAATGCTGTTAAGAGGATCAAGATCCTTTCTAATGAAAAAACCAATGGGATTAAATTAAATATAGCTCCAGGCGTATTAACTATTTCAACCAATCATCCGGCCCTTGGTCAGGCCAATGAAACTCTGGCCATTAACTATGATGGGAAGACGACTGAAATTGGTTTTAATGCTAAATATCTCATCGATAGCCTATCGGTTTTTAATGAGACAGATGTGAGTTTTGAATTTAATAATGAATTAAGCCCAGTCGTTATTAAAGCTGATGATCTTCCAGAATTTTTGGGAATCATCATGCCGCTTAAACTCTAATAGTGGATGAATTGTTGGAAAGTTAAAAAATTACAGGCCCAAAATTTTAGAAATCTAGATAAAATGATCTTTGATTTCTCTCCTGGGATAAACTGTATTTTTGGCCAAAATGGAAATGGTAAGACCAATCTTCTAGAAGCCTTGTATTTCGTCACGAACAAAAAATCCTTTCGTAAAAACACCAGTTATTCACAAATGATTAACATTGAGGGTGGAAGTTCAGAAATTATTATTCAGTCCGTATTTGAAAATAATAATGAATTGATTTCCTATTCGGTCAGGATGACCGATGAGCTGGAAGAGCGCTATCTCAATAATCAATTTGAAAAAAGTAAAACACCTTCGGCTTCAGTTTTTATCAATCCTTTTGATTCCTACTCTTTTCACACGAGCTCTACCTTTAGAAGGCAATGGCTGGACTCCCACCTCTCCTTAATAAATAAAGAATACAAACAAGTTTTGGGACGCTTTCAAAAGGCCATGAGATTTAGAAATAGTGTTCTTGGCATGGGTGGACGAAATGCCTCGATTCAGCTTCAGGCGATTGATGAACAAGTCTCAGAATATTCGGCGTTTCTGACTCAGGCCCGGTTAGATTTCATCAAAGATCTTAATCAATTCATTACTCCAACTTTTAAAGCGATCTTTTCTGAGGATCATCAACTCGAACTCGAACTTGATAGTATTTTTTCTCTCTGGGATGCAAAAAAGATTTATGACTTTTATCGTCATCAAGAAATAACTGATTTAAAGGCCCAAGTGACGAAGATAGGAATTCATCGAGATGACACGATTTTTTCATTTGATGGACTCAACGCGTTTGAATTCTGTTCTTTGGGCCAACAAAAAATGGCCTTTCTGAGCCTTATATTTGCTTATATTGAGCTTTTTCGGTATAAATTTACCTCTTATCCTATAGTCCTTATTGACGACGTTTCTGGCGAGTTGGATGGCCAGAGATGGAAAAATTTGATCCAATATTTGGAAACCAAACAGTTCCAAGTCATGATCACTACGGCCAATGAGAATTTTAGGAAAGAGCTGGAAACGATTTCAAATTCCAGAAAGTTTTTAATTGAAAATGGCCTGTTAATTAACCCCGGATAGGAGCCCATGGATGAATCAAACTCCTGATTCTATTTCAAAAGTAAACACTGAATACAATGCTAACCAGATTAAAATTCTTGAAGGCTTAGAAGCCGTCAGAAAAAGACCTGGTATGTATATTGGGGATACCGGTTTTCGCGGTTTTCACCACTGTGTGTATGAGATTGTTGATAACGCTGTTGATGAAGCTTTGGCCGGTTATTGTACCGACATTAAAGTCATCATCCACGTTGATAACTCACTCACAGTTGTGGATAACGGACGAGGAATTCCGACTGATATTCACCCAACTGAAAAAATTTCTGCAGCTGAAATCGTTTATACGAAACTTCATGCTGGTGGAAAATTTAATGAAGAAGGTGGAGCTTATAAAGTTTCCGGTGGTCTTCACGGAGTGGGAGCTTCAGTTGTGAATGCTCTCTCTAAGTGGGTCCGCCTAGAAATTAAAAAGCATGGTAAAGTCCACCGCCTTGAATTCGCTCATGGTGCTGCTAAAGAACCGCTTAAAGTTATTGGTGACTGTGATCCTAAAGATACGGGGACAACTGTTACTTTCAAATCTGATAATGAAATATTTGAAATCGTTGAATATAACTACGATACCCTGGCCAACCGTTTTCGTGAGATGGCCTTTTTAAATAAAGGTTTAAAAATCTCTATTTTTGATGAGCGCACAGATAAAGGTGAAACCTTTCACTATGAAGGTGGACTCGGTGAATTTGTTCAGTATTTAAACCGTGCTAAAACTCCTATACATAAAGATCCTATTTATTTCTTCCAGTCTCGTGACAATTATGAAGTTGAAGTGGCGATGCAATGGACTGATGGATATTCAGAAACCATGACTTCTTATGCCAATAACATCAACACTCCTGAAGGTGGTGTACATGTTTCTGGTTTTAAGACGGCACTGACTCGAGTTTTAAATAACTACGCTAAAGATAATAACATCCTCAAAAATATCAAAATCTCGCTTACCGGCGATGATATGCGTGAAGGTTTAACAGCGATTGTTTCAGTTAAACTAACAAACCCTCAATTTGAAGGGCAGACCAAATCAAAACTTGGGAACTCTGAAGTTGAAGGGATTGTGAATTCACTGGTGGGAGATCGATTCAAAATTTATCTCGAAGAAAATCCAAATGTGGGTAAAACCATTCTTAAAAAATCCATCGATGCAGCTGCTGCTCGTGAAGCCGCTCGTAAGGCCCGCGAACTCACTCGTCGTAAAACGGCCCTCGATTTTTCTGGTCTTCCAGGAAAAATGGCCGATTGTCAGGAAAAAAACCCTGAGCTTTGTGAAATCTACATCGTTGAGGGTGACTCCGCTGGTGGATCGGCCAAGCAAGGTCGTGACCGTAGAACTCAAGCCGTTTTACCTCTAAAAGGTAAAATTCTTAACGTAGAAAAAGCGCGCTACGATAAAATGCTTGGTAACGATGAAATCAAGATGCTGGTACAAGCGATTGGTACAAGTATTGGTAAAGATTCATTCGATATTTCAAGACTTCGTTATTATAAAATCGTGATCATGACCGATGCGGATGTGGATGGATCGCACATTCGTACACTTCTCCTGACACTTTTCTACCGCCAGTTCCCAGAAATTGTGGAGCGCGGACATCTTTATATCGCTCAACCTCCTCTCTACAAATATAATAAAGGAAAAAATGAGCGCTATTTAAAAGATGGTGGTGAGTTAGAAACATACTTAGTTTCAAGTTCTCTTTCAGACTGTGATGTTGAAATTGACGGACAAAAACTTGAAATAGAAGTGGTGAAAGCGCTCGTTAATAAATTTAGAAATTTCAACAATACTCTAGAATCATATGACCGCCATTATGATGCTTATTTCTTGAGATCCATCGTTGAAGATGGAACTCTTAAAGCAGAGATGATGAAGGATAAGGCGAAACTAGAAGCTTATGCTCAATCAATGACGGCGAAATTAAAAGCTGTCGATCATGTTGATCTGAAAAAATACGAAATGAAAATTGAAGAAGATATAAAAAATCTTGGCTACCAACTTCGTGTTCAAGTCACATCAGCACTTAAAACAAAAAATTTCCGTCTTGGTTTACACTTTGCTGATTCAGCTGAGTTTGCAGATTTAATCAATCAGCATGACGGAATTAAACGTTACCTCAATTCAGATTTTGTGATTAAGCATCAAGGGACTTCTTCAAAGCATAAAGGTCTTTTAGATTTTTCTAATTTTGTTTCTCAAGAGGGCCGTCAAGGAGCTTACATTCAGCGCTATAAGGGTCTCGGAGAAATGAATCCTGAACAACTTTGGGAAACAACCATGAGTCCGGCCAATAGAACTCTTCTTCAAGTAAAAATTGAAGATACTATTGATGCTGACCAAGTGTTCTCAGTTCTCATGGGTGATCAGGTTGATCCAAGAAGAGAATTTGTGGAAACAAATGCTTTGAATGTGCGTAACCTCGATATTTAATTTAAGGACGATTGAATTATGAGCGAAGAAAATAACAACGATAAACCAAACCACGGAAACATCTCTCCTCTTCTTATCCAAGATGAGATGAAGAACTGTTACCTTGATTATGCCATGTCAGTTATCGTGGGCCGTGCCCTCCCGGACGTACGTGATGGACTTAAACCCGTTCACCGCCGTGTCCTCTATGCCATGCATATGCTTAACAACTACCATAACCGTCCCTACCTAAAGTCTGCCCGTGTGGTGGGGGATGTTATCGGTAAGTATCACCCGCACGGTGACTCTGCTGTTTACGGCGCCATGGTTCGTCTCGCCCAAGATTTCTCTATGAGATACACCATCATTGATGGTCAAGGGAACTTCGGATCGATTGATGGTGATAACGCTGCGGCCATGCGATACACCGAAGTCAGAATGCAAAAACTCACCAACGATATGTTGGGTGATATTGATAAAGAAACAGTGGATTGGCAGGATAACTATGATGGCTCACTCCAAGAGCCAACAGTTCTTCCGACAAAAGTGCCCAATCTTCTGATTAATGGTTCAGCTGGTATTGCGGTAGGGATGGCTACAAATATTCCTCCCCATAACTTAACTGAGATTATGGATGGATTACTCGCTCTTATTGATAATCCAGGCCTGACTGTTCATGATCTTATCAAAATTATTCCGGGCCCGGATTTTCCGACGGCCGGTGCGATTCATGGAACGGCCGGGATTCAGCAAGCTTATCATACGGGTAAAGGTGTGATTCAAATCAGAGCTAAAGCTGATATTGAGGTGAAGAAAAATGATCGTGAACAGATCATTATTACTGAGCTTCCTTACCAAGTGAATAAAGCTAAATTAATTGAAAAAATTGCTGAGCTAGTAACTGATAAGGCGATCGAAGGAATTTCAGATATTCGTGATGAATCTTCACGTGAAGGTATTCGCGTTGTGATTGATATCAAAAAAGGTGAGCAATGGGCCGTCATCTTAAATCGTTTGTACAAGCAAACTCAGATGCAAGTGTCTTTTGGTATTATCTTTCTTTCAATTTACAACGGTCAGCCAAAAGTTATGGACCTCAAGGAGCAACTTGAGTGCTTCATTGAACACCGTCGCGAAATTGTTATCCGTCGTACGACTTATGAATTAAAGAAAGCTAAAGAACGCGCCCATATTTTAGAAGGTCTTAAAATCGCCGTCGAAAATATTGATGCGATTGTTGAATTGATCAAAAAAGCTGAAGGTCCGGCCCAAGCTAAAGATCAATTGATGTCTAAGTTCACTCTCTCAGCTATTCAAGCGCAGGCCGTCTTGGATATGCGTCTTCAACGCCTTACTGGTCTTGAAAGAGATAAGATCGTTGCAGATTATGAAGCCATCATGAAAGAGATCATGCGCTTAGAAGGCATCTTAGGATCTGAAGAACAAATTAAAGATATTATCCGTGGGGAATTAACTGAAATTCGTGAGAATTATGGTGATACACGTCGGACTGAAATTATTGCTCAGGCCGATGAAATTCACATGGAAGATTTGATTAAAAATGAAGAAGTCATCGTGACCATCACTCAAAAAGGTTACTTAAAGAGAATGGCCATCGATACCTACCGCTCTCAAAAACGTGGGGGTAAAGGTGTGAAAGGGGCCGATCTTGATGAAGATTTCTACATCTCGATCTTCACCGCCGATACACATGATACGCTCATGATTTTCACGGATAAGGGAACTGTCTTCTCGATTAAGGTTTATCAAATCCCTGAAGGTTTAAGAACCAGCAAGGGACGAAACGTGGTGAATATCATCAATGTTCCGGCAGACGAGAAAGTTCAAGAGATTATCACTGTACCAAAAGAGGCCGAAGGGCATTTCTTAATCTTCGCTACGAAGCAAGGTATCGTTAAAAAATCTGAACTCTCTGAATATAAAAATATGCGCCAAAATGGTCTTAAGGCGATTAAGGTTGTTGATGGTGATGCGATTCTTGCTGTGAGAATTACTGATGGTAAGAAGGATGTTCTTTTAGCCTCATCAGCTGGTAAATCTATTCGTTTCCATGAAGATGATTGCCGTGCTCAGGGACGTGTCTCTCAGGGTGTGAAAGGCATGAGTTTAGATGATGGTGAAGAAGTGATTGGTATGGAAGTGATCGATGATAAATCTGAGATCCTCACCGTCACGTCCCGCGGTTATGGTAAACGTTCTGCCGCTGAAGAGTACCGTCAGCAGTCTCGTGGTGGTAAAGGAATTCTTGCCATGAAGCTTACGGAAAAAACCGGTGAGATCATGGGTATTCTCCCTGTTTCTGA
>CANEVK010000130.1 GCA_947442115.1 Bacteriovoracaceae bacterium
CTGAGGAGATTATAGGCCAATTTATGGAAGCCCAAAAATGGCTCTCCGAAAATCGTCCCGATGATGATAAAATTTTAAATATTGTTTTCATGGGACAGGGAGAACCTCTCCACAATTTTGATGCTGTCAAAAATGCCTGTCACATTTTCCTCTCACAGCATGGACTTTCAATCGCTGATCAAAAAATAACTATTTCAACCGCTGGTTATCTTCCGGGTCTAGAGCGATGGAAAGATGAGATGCCCAAGGTTAACATCGCGCTCTCCCTTCATTCACCGCTTAAAGAAAAAAGAGATCAGCTTATACCTATTAATAAGAAATATCCTCTTGAGGAAGTTCTTAAATATGTAGACTCAATCCCAGAGGGGAAAAATAGATTTGTGACGTATGAGTATTTATTAATCAATAATTTTAATGATACTGATGAAGATGCACACTTGACGGGAAAACTTCTTCAAGGAAGAAAGGCCTATATTAGTCTTATCCCTTTTAACCCTTTCCCTGATACTCCCTATGAAAGACCAGCACTAGAAAAAGTTGAAAAGTTTAAAAGTATATTAGATCAATATCGGATTCCAACATTAATCAGAGCAACTAAGGGTGATCAAATCTTGGCGGCCTGTGGCCAGCTTAATTCGAAACCTTCTTCAAGGCCTCCTCAATTGCATCCCTCAGGAAACTAGGCCCATACTCAGACACCATTTTATCATTTACAAAAAAAGTCGGAGTCGCTTTTATGCCGAGTAATTTAACTGCGCGAGTATCTTTTTCAATCAGATTTATGATTCTTGGAGACTCCATATCTTTTTTAAATTTTTCCATATTGAGATTTAAACTCTCAAGATATGTCCAGATAAGCTCTGGTCTTGGGTTTTCATGACTTCCCCACTCCGGTTGATACTTATAGAGAATCTGAAGTGTTTCCCAATAAAGATTTTGTTCTCTTGCAGCCTCAAGAATTTTGATCGCAAAGACTGAATTTGTATGAAAGGGAGCATATCTTAAAACTAATTGAACTTTTCCGGCATAGTCATTTAAAAAACTTTGCAGGTACGGATGAAACTCTCTGCAGCTTTCACATTCAGGATCAAAAAACTCTGTAATCACAACTTGAGCATCTTGAGCTCCTTTACGAATGGCCAAGTCTGAACGAAGAAGATCATTGTTTTGAGTAACTTGTTTAGTAACCTCATTATCCTGTTCTTTTTTTACTAAGTAAGACCCCACCATAAAAAGTGCAACAAGAAAGATGATCGAGGAAATAACGAGGAGAAAAGATTTATTTTTCAAAAAGAAAACTCCTTCTGCATAAAAACAATAGAATCAAAATGAATGAGAAAGAAATAAATGAGAGAAGAGGAATCGTTATGAATCCAAACCAGTTAAAAAAAACTGTCGTGCATGAAATCCCTTTCAAACATGGGCCAGAGGCCTCCGGGATAATTTTATAGTATAGTAAATTATGATAAACAGAAATGATCCACCCCATACCAGCAAGAGGCAGAGAAAATTTAATCACAGATCTCTGAAGGGGAAAAAGGCCAACGAGAAATATCAGAACAAGCGGGTACATGAAAATTCGCTGATACCAACATAAAACACAGGGAGGATAGTTTAAGACCTCACTAAAAAATAAACTTCCTAAAGTCGCTGTCAAAGAAACAAACCAGGCCAGGAAAAGAAATAACCATGAAGATGACATATTCATTTTTTACCAGAATCTCTACTTATGTTTAACACTTTTAGGCCACTTTCTAAGTCTAGCTTATGTCCAAATTTGCCATAACCAAAGGCCAGTGCTCTTATAACTCTTTCAATATTTTCAAAACGGCTCTGCTCACCCATTTGACCTACTCTTATAATATCCAGACCAAAGGCTCCCGAAATCTCAACATGACACTCCTTAATCAGAAGTGAAATAAGCTCTTTAGTATTCACATTGCTGAGATTGTTAATGGCAACAACAGAGTTGAGCCTAAATTCTGCTGGAGTAAAAAGAGAAAATCCCATCGCTTCAAGAGAATTTTGAAGGGCCGATGAACATTTTAAATGCCGCTCAAACCTGGCCTCTAGGCCCTCTTCACAAATAAGCCTAAGACCTTCATGGAGTGCTAAGATACCCGTCACTGGTGCAGTATAATGATACTCGCCTAATCCCCAAAATTTGAAGGCCCTGCGCGGATCAAGGCACCAATGGGGCATAGCTTGAGTTCGGTTTGAAATAAACTGAAAAGTATTCTCAGAAATGGCAATTAATGAAATTCCAGGGACTGCAGAGAGACCTTTTTGTCCACCCACAAAAACAATGTCAATACCCCATTCATCCATAGGTAAAGGCATCGTTGAAAGTGTGCAAACAGCATCCACAATAGTCAAAACGCCATGACTTTTTGCAAGTTCTACAATTTCTTTGAGATGAATGTTTTTCACACCACAAGAAGTTTCGCCCTGAACAATGGTTAAAACATCAAATGAATCTTTTTCAAAAGCTTCACGAACTTGTTCTATGTAAATAGGTGCTAGACCTTGAGGTAAAATTTCTTTGACCTCAGCACCTACACCTCGGGCCATTTCTGCAAAACGTGCACTAAAAGTACCGAGGTTTAAAACCAGAACTTTTCTGCCTGGCCATAAAAGTGATCCTATGGCCATTTCCATACCAGCAGATGAAGGACCAGAAATACCAAAAATTTTTGTTGTTTTGGTTTGAAAAACATACTGGGCCATAAGCTGAACTCTGGCGACAATTTTTTTCATCGTCTCACCCAAGTGACTAATGACAATTGAGCTTGCCGTGGCCACCTCTTGAGGGACGGGAACTGGTCCTGACCCCATCAATAAGATTGGTGTCTCTGGTAAAAGAGTTTTGAGACTTTGAGATTCTGGAGGAGGATACATCATTTGAAAATTCTAGACCCAAAAGCCCAGAATTGGCCACTGTCCTCTATCAAGTATGAGGTAAATGTTCCACCAACCAATCCCCGACAATTCCAGTGACCTTTTCCAAGGCACCAGGTTCCTCGAAGAGATGGTGAGCACCGGGAATTGGGACGAGTTGAGCGTTATTTAAGGACTCGCAGGCCTTTTCATTTATCTCCATCACCTTTTCGTCTTGAGAACCCACAATTAAAAGAACAGGTATATTTAACTTTTTTAAATTCTCCTCGCCCGCCAGATCAGGTCGTCCGCCACGTGAAATAAGTGCATAAAGCGGAATAGAGTCTTGAATTTTACTAGCAGCAAAAAGGGCACAAGCTGAACCAGTACTGGCCCCGAAAAATGCTATTGGTACTGAATGATAAAATTCTGAATTCCTGAGCCATGCTGTGGCCAAGAGAAGTCTATGAGTCAATAGATCAATATCAAATCGATTTTCGTAACTTTTGTCCTCATCCTCAGTCAAGAGATCAAAGAGTAAACATCCAAAACCTCTTTTAGCTAACTCACTAGCGACAAAATTATTACGACGACTTTTTCGAGAACTTCCACTGCCATGGGCAAAAACAACCCAAGCTTTAGGGTCCACAGGACTTATAAGATGACCGTAAATAGTTTGATCATGATCAAAAAAATGTATCTCTTTCATCTTTTAATAAATCCCGTACTTGTTGTTTCGGATAAATTGTATCTAAATCAAAAATAACTTGATCATCACTGACTTGTTCAAAAGTTTTATACCACTCCCCTACAGAACTAAATCTTGGTGGACGATAAGGACAAATAATCTCATCGACATATTTTGAAAGAAAATCATGAACTTGTGTAGGCCCAACTGGAACAGCAAGAAAGATAGATTTAGCACCAAGTTGCTTCAAATATCGAGCACCAGCTGCTGCAGTGATACCAGTTGCGAGTCCGTCATCAATTAAAACAACATTTCTATTTTTTATTTCTGGCAACTTTCTATCACCTCGGTAAAGTCTTATTCTGCGTTTTAATTCTTTTTTCTCGTCAGAAATAATATCTAAAACATCATCATCGAGATGTTCTAAGGGGACAAATTCACCCGCCTGCATCAAGGGGATAAGGTCCTCAGAAAGAGCACCAATCCCATATTCAGGGCTGTAGGGAGCACCAATCTTACGGACAATCAGAACATCAAAGGGGATGTGAAGAATCTGGGAGATTTCTTTTGCCAAAGGGACTCCGCCTCGCGGCAAGGCCAGTAGTATAGGCCGTTCAATTTTTTTTTCAGCAATAATCTCACCTAAAACTTGGCCTGCATGCTTACGATCACTATAATGAAAATTACTACCCATAAATAGACCTCCTTAGGAAGGACAAACAAGAATATTTCCCTCAAACTTCTTAATGAGCTGAGAGATGGGAGAACGTGAAAAAATATTTTCAAAGGTCCTATGATCATGCTTCTGCAAAATAATCATATTTGCCCGATCTTCGCTGACTATCGATATAAGCTGTTCCGAAACATCTTTGAGGTAAATGGGTAAAGCGACATGAACATCCGCTTGAGCAAATTCAGTCGTTCGATGTTTAATAATTGTCTTTAGCTTATCTAGGAAAGCAGTACGCTGGTCAACCGATAAGTCAGTTGAGACATAGGGATAACCCATCCTAGATCCGAATTTTTCCGACAATTCGGACTCCTTCCAAATAGAGACAATGCCTAGATCAATTGAAAGGAGTGAAGAAAATTCTTCACCGAGATTAATTAACTTCTCCATGGAATAACGAGGATCAACCAGGACATCAACCCTTTCAACAGGACCTGACTTCCTGATAATTAAAACAGGTATATCTATTTTATTAATAATCTTATTAGCGTTAAAGTCCTTTATACCAAGGAAAGGATGAATCATACTTTCACCCAGAATAAGAAGATCAACTTCCAACGTCTTAATCAAGTTATTAAGGTTTTTAAAAAAATCACCCTCGATAATTTCACATTTGGCGATAATATGTTCTTTTTCAAGACGCTCTTTAATCTTTTTTTCTATATCTGAATCATGAATTGGATCCTCCACGAAAGTATATATTGGCGTAGCAACTGTCATAAGACCTTTTGTTTTTATCCTTAGATCATCAGCAAAGATCAGTGCATTCAACGAATAATCAGTAAAATCATCAATAACAAGAATCGATGGTTGACTTAACATAGGGACCTCACAAAAAAAATAAGTGGGTAGCCCAAAAAGGCTACCCACAAAGATCATTATGACTTTTGGATAGGAATTCTTTTCACCTGATGAAGACTAGGCTCTAATTTATCCAGCGTAATATTCAGAATACCATCATGGCAAGTCGCCTTAATCGTATTAGCATTTACTTCCTCTCCTAAAAGTACTTCCCTATAAATATCCCCATAATTCATCTCAGTACTACAAACTTGAAAGTTTTTTGCATGGTCAGGCTGTTTTCTCACACCTTCAACAATAAGTTTATTATCTTTTAGTGAAACTTTAAGATCAGCATCACTGACTCCTGGGATCTCTACCATGACCTGATAAGATTTTTCTGATTCCAACAGCTCAACTTCAGGGGTGAGTGTTGATTGAAACAAACGATTATTTTCAAAATCTCTATTAAAACGAGAAAATAAATCATTAATCTCTCTCTGCCATTGAGGGAACGGATTTTGGCCCAAAAGTGGTGTCGGTTCATTAAAAAATAAAGACATAGTAACCTCCTGTTTTTTATTTCACAGGAGATAATTTACTTGGAAAGAAAATAAATAAAATGACCAATGAGTGACACTCAATTGATAAAAATCAGCATCCATCTTTTGAATCATTTAAGTTGAAAAAAAGATGTCGATTATAAAGAATCAATAATGAAGGAAAGGAGCAAGCCATGAAAAAAAATCTTAAAAATTACCTCAAAGAGTATATCTATTCAAAATTTAATCATCATAACAATACTTTTACCGGTACTGGTTATAAGGGAAAAGGGAAAATTCAAAACTCAACATATCGATTTAACAGGTTAAGAAAATAAAAATTAACATTGTATAACGATCTCGGAGCAGGAAAGGAGTATAATTTCAATACAGGAGTAAAATGTGAAATATATCCTCTTAAGCTTTATGGGAATCCTTACCTGGCCTGTCCTTGAATATTTACTTCATCGATTTCTTGGTCATGTTCTAAAAATTAACACCTTATTCAAAAAAGAACATACTAGGCATCATGCAGAAACAAATTACTTTGCTCCCCTGAGTTACAAAATTATTGCCGCACTCCCTGTTTGTTTAGTCACCTTAACATTAATAACTTTAATCCTTAATTCATGGGGTGCTGGACTCGCCTTCACACTCGGTTTTATGGGCATGTTTTCCACTTACGAATGGGTTCACTGGAGCTTTCATGCTAAAGCACCGAAAACCAATCTAGGGCTTCGACTGAGAAAACATCATTTCTCACACCATTTCCAGAACCCTAAAAAGAATCACGGAGTAACATCTACGATCATTGATAAAATTGCCGGAACCTACCTCAAGCCAGAGATTATAAAGGTACCAAGAAATATAGCCCTTCCCTGGTTATTTGATAGTGATGGTCAAAACATTAATCCTAAATACCAGAATGATTTTCAATTGAAATAGCTTCCTCTGATTTGAAGTAGAAAAAAATACTGACTGCTGAGATGCCTGTGAATATGTGCCAAAGTCCATGGCCGTTAATTAAACCATGAGGCCAGCACCATATTTTATATTTATCAAGCAACCAAAAAATCTGCCCCGTGGCATATGAGAGTATTGAAATAAAAAGATAAATCACATCCAATTTTCTAGGTCTCAAACGGTTAATATAAAAGAGCTGAAAGAGGATGAGAACAATCGAAGCCGCAAAAAGCCAACGCCTCAAATCAGGAAAAAAAATGATAAGCAGACCAAGTGCAACACAAGCAAGAAAATAAGTTTTTAAGAAAAAGTATTCTTTGAGAACCCCAAGCCTTAAAAAGTTGTAAACGACAAAATAGACAGAAACAAGATACATTCCAAAGACATCAAACCATTGCCCAACAAAAGTTTGGCTTGCATGATAAAAAAAAGAGCCTAGACCTAGAAAAATTAAGGCGCCACCATAGGTTCTAGGATAGCGCTGGTGAGTTGTAAGATAATTTGTCTGCGAAAGATTATTTCTTGAAGTCAGGATGAAGTAAATTCCAGCGAAAACAAATGCCAAATTTGTCCAAGAATTTACTGGTTCTAATATAAACGCCCCTAGTCTAGGTGCCTCACACCAACAATCGGGCCAGCAAGTTGCGTGGGGATATTGTCTCCAATCCATAAATAATATTAACACTATAATTCTTTTAGGGCATTATGGAAGAATGTTTTTAATAAAATTTTTGCCTTTCATCATCTTTATAAGCTTTGAATCATATGCTCATGTGGAAACAGAAATAAGTACGTATTCAAATTTTATTTGGAGAGGGACAACTTTTAGTGAAAATCGACCCGTGATTCAACTCACCGCTGACAGTGAAACGAAGTCAGGTTTTTTTATCTCAGGATTTGCCTCGAATGCCGAATTTAGTGATGAAGCTATGGGTAAAAACTCTCAAGTCACTCAAGAAGTAGATTTAGGCATTGGGAAGAGATGGAAATTTCAAACAAGTGAGATCCAATTATCCTATAATCGTTTTCTTTTTCCAGGTGCTCAGGTCTTTGAATCAGATGAAATGAATCTCTACTTAAACATTTCAAGGTTTATTCTAGAATTATCCTGTATGGATGATTATTTTGGTTACGAAGGCGCCTATCGATACATCAGGCTAGGGCATGAATGGAATTATACAAAAAGCCTTGGGGGGACAATTTTCATAGGATACAATTCTTTTGATAATCCAAAAGGCAAAATTAAAACAAGAGGCGATGCTCAAACGACTACTGGTGCGGGAAATCCTGACTATATAGACATC
>CANEVK010000131.1 GCA_947442115.1 Bacteriovoracaceae bacterium
AAAAAAGGATGGGCAGGATATCCAAATTATCCTTATGAAAGATATGGGGGAGCCTTTTATTTGTCGTCTAGATCTAGAGCAGTTTTTAAAAAAAGTTGAGGATTATGGCGAGTTTAGATCTTAAACCTGGCGGACTTCCAACTAAAATAGAGTTACCATCGTCAAAATCTTACGCCAATCGCGCCATTATACTTGCAGCTCTTAAAAATAAAGTCATTACACTTTCAAATGTACCGAAAGCGGATGATGTGACTTTATTGATCCAAGCTCTAGAGCGAGTAGGAGTCAATTTTGAGGAGAATAACCATCAGTTGAAAGTTCTCAATACTTTTCCTGATTGCGAGAAAGAAACTCCTACATTAATCGATTCTATTTATGTGGGGGAGGGTGGGACGACGGCGCGATTTTTAGCTGTATTGCTGGCCCTTGGACAAAGGCCTTATACCTTAAAACTTGGCCCAAGACTTTCCAAACGTCCCTGGAAGGAGCTAGTTGATAAATTAAATGAATTAGGCGCCAGAGTTGAATTAAAGTCTGATCAACTTTTTATTCAAGGACCTCTAAAGCTACCTCGTGAAATTGAAATTAATTGTCTTGAAACCACTCAGGTCGCAACAGCCTTTCAATTGGCCCTTGCTTTCCAGGGAACAGTGATAAAACCAACTCAATTGGAGAGCTCAGAATCATACTGGAAGATGACTAAGGTGATGGTTGAAATTTTTAACTCTGCTGACTCTTACAAGATTCCACTTGATTGGAGTAGCGCAAGTTATCCTCTAGTCTTCGGTGCACTCAAGCAAGAAATCTTTTTTCCAGAACTCCACCCTGATCCTCTCCAAGCAGACTCAAAACTTCTTATGATTTTAGATCAGATGGGAGCGATTACGCATAAAGAAGAGGGCATTTATATCAAACCTGGCAAACGCCAAGGGGCTATTAAATTTGATTGCTCAGACTGTTTAGATTTAGTTCCTGCACTAGTCTTTTATCTTTGCCATATTCAAGGTGTACACGAACTCACTGGACTAGAAAATTTAGTTCATAAAGAAAGTGATCGATTGGGTGAGCTTTATAGCTTAATGCTTAAATTTAACATTCAATGTTTTAAAACTTCTCATTCGCTTAAGATTCATGGTCTTTGTGATTTAAAATTAGCTCCTACTGATCTTGTCTTTCCTGAAGATCACAGACTCGTGATGACTGGGGCCCTTTTTCTTAGATTGCATGCCGGTGGTAGCCTTGCCCCTGCTTCAGCAGTGTCTAAATCTTTTCCACATTTTTTTAATCTTATGCTTAGGGATTAGTCGCTCCATAAATTAAGTTCCTGAAATCTTTAAAGCAAGCTTGGCAAAGTTCTTGCTTGAATTGAGGGATGAAATCAATCGGGAGAAAGAGATGAAAAAGCGATCTTTCCTTTTGCTAGGACTAACCTTAGTTTTGGCCTTACCAGCTTTTGCTAATGATTTATTAGGTCCTTTTCCCCATGAGCGAACCAATACTCCCAAAAAGCCCAATGCCCATGTCGGCCGATACCTCTATGTGGGGACAGCTCCAAAATTTAATGGTGATGAGATTGAACTTAATATCTCAAAAATGTCGCTTAACTTGCGTGCCACGGGTTGGCTGACTCAAGAAAAGATAGATCAATTTGGCCAGATGCTCTTTGAGCGCTGGGAACAAATAGATTCAACTATGGATCATCCTGAATTCGTTTTGCATCCACTTGTTAAATTAGAATCTCTTGCCACAAAAGATACAAGTATTGCCTGGTCTAAAATAGCCGGTCAGTACTCAACTCATGTTCTAGAAAGTCGTGGAGTTGAAGTTTATCATTCAAAAAGAAATGCTTCATCACTGGAAAAATCTGGAAAGACTGAGGATTATAGAGAATCTGTCAGTACTGCGATCTTACGCTATTATTTTAATGATAATAGCTTAACTCCGGAACAGATCAATAATGATAACAGATTAAGAGAGCAACTGGTCTCTGCTGAAAATTCAAGAAAGTTATTTTCTGCCCATTATAAATCACTTTTTACCGCCACCAAAAAACGCTCTGGTTATGTGGGGCATTTGACTTTTGTTTATCCTGTGGCCGCTACTGTTCAGGGACCATTTGATCAACCCAGAGAATCTTCACGTACACTCATGAATTATGGAACCATAGAAGCTCGCTGGTGGTCAGATAAATGGGACGATGAATTTGGTGGTCTTCCGTTTATTTTAATTGAACCATCTGGTGTTGCTTTTCATGGACCGATTACGAACTTCGCTCCCCTCGATGTATGGTATTTAAGACGAGGTTATGTCTCTCACGGCTGCCACCGTATGGATACATCTGATCTGATTGAATTAAGAAATATCCTGCCAAGAAAGATTAAAGACCTTGGTAAGGTTCGTCTGAATATTTTTAATCACTTTGATGTGACAGACTGGGATAATGATGGAAAAGAAGAAGTTGTGGACGTTAAGTTTTATAATGTCCCTACTACTGTGAGCATTCCTCAGGGAAAAACGATCGATGATACAGTAAGACCCTACTTAGTAGAGAATCAAAAGAAAAGTCATTTTCAAAATAACCAATTTGCCAGCAAGTTTTATCGAGCTTCAACTGATACAATAGAAGGTGCTCCACGCTACAAAGTGGTTTCTGGCCAGCTCATTAAAGATGGAACTCATGGATCATTACCTATTAAAAGATTTGAGTATACGCCTAACCGTATTCTTCAGTATCAGGAGTTGGGCGCCCAAATGATCCCTTACGATGATGATAGAGGAGAATTTCCTCCAACATATTTTTTAAATAAATAAACTGTTGAGAGAGGTTGAATTTGAAAAAGGCAATATTCTTAACAGCTTGGTTGGCAACGACTGCTTTTGCTCAAGACTATCAGGGATTAAACCTTGATTTTAAATCACTGATTCCAAATGCTGGAGTCGGTAAATTATCTGAGCAGTCCTATTGTTTTCAGGATCAAAAGGGTGTTCATGGCCACCAAGTCGATAAACTTCAAAGAATTGCCTCTGTCACTAAGGTGATTTCAACCTATTTTGCTTCTGAGACTTTAGATTTAAAAAAACAGTATGAAACAAAAGTGTATATTAGTGAGGATAGGGTTCATATCAGTGGCTCTTTAGATCCCTATTTTGAAGAAGAAAAAATGTTGATCCTCATGAAAGCTTTAAATGAAAGGGGCTTTAAAAACTTCAAGACTTTGACTTTTGACTCTCAATTTAAATTTTATGATATTTCCCTTCAGACCCATCAAGAAATCACTGGGGCAGACACGAAGGCGCGTCTGCAGGCGTACTTGAATGCAAAAAGTATTCCTTTAGTGAAACAGAAATGGAATAGCATCTCTAAATTTGCTGCCGAGGAGGGAGTGGAGATGGATAAAAATTCACCACCCTCATTAGTCGTTCAATTGATAGAATTAAAAGAATCAAATCCTCTTGCTAATAGCTCTCCTCAAGTTTTGATTCATCGCTCTCGACCACTGCACCATCTCTTGAAAGCTATGAATGTGATGTCTAAAAATTATTTGGCGCAAAATATTTTTAAGGAGGCCAGTCGTACTAAGTCATTTAATCAACTCTTACTTGAAGCTCAGATCAATCCTGAAACCATCAAAATTTATAACGGTTCAGGTCTACCTGTGAAAAATGGAGATACTAGAAAAGATAATCTTGCGAGTTGTAGAACAGTGATAAAAATTGTGGACCTCTTAATAAGAAGTTTAAAAAAACATGATCTCGACCTCAGTGATGTCTTAGCGGTTAATGGGGGAAAGGATCTAGGTTCTTTTCGAGAGCGCTTTCTTAATTATCCAGAGACCCATGAGGCAGTTCTGTCTAAAACCGGAACACTCATGCATGCTTCGACTTTGGCGGGTGCCCTCTTAATGACTGAAAAGCTACCTTTTGCTATCTTGAATCAGACGACCAATATCAAGAATGCAAAAAAATTTCAGGACCGCTTTGTGGCCAGAATGTTTGATCAACTAGGTCATCCTGCACCCATGGTTTATGAGAAGATCTCCATTTTCCCATGGCAAGGGGATGATTTTTTGACTGAAAATTATTAAGCTCTTAAAGTTGTCAATCGACCTTTATCAAGAGAAAATAGACTTATATTTTTTACGGTGAGGTCCCTTTGTCTTTAGGAATCCTTTTTCAAATTTTCCTTATCACTCTATGCTGGGCCGAAGTGGGGAGAGTGACCCAGATTTATGGCCAACAATCAGCTTATCTTTTAAGGTCTCAAGAGAAAATTAATCTAAAAATAGACTTAGAATTGGAGCAGGGAGATGAGATTCACTCTGAAGACTCCGTTTTAAATTTGCTTATACATCCAACAGGTCAATATAGGCTCTCAAAAAATTCCACCATTAAGATAACTCAAAATCTTATTCAGGATTTAAATGATACTGAAAAAAGCCAGTCAGTTATAGAGTTCGTCAAGGGAGTGATACGTGCCCAAGTTCTCCAAGATGATAAATTAGAAATTGATCAAAAAATTCAAACCAAAGACGTAGCCTTTGCTGTTCGAGGAACTGAATTTGAGGTTTCTCAGACTGGAGATGATTTTGATCTAGATGTTGTTGAAGGAGCAGTTGAGGTCAGCTCCCCTCATGTCCAAACATTTGTTCCTGAAATTGTAAAGGCCAATGAAGGTTTCCGTTTTAATCGCAAAAATCGTTCATTCAAGCGCCGACAATTTAAGTTAAAAAATGCTGAGAATCCTAGATTCCTGGCCAAAGAAGAAATAAGAAAACAGCGCCGTGAAAATCGTCAAAAAAGACAAAAAATGAGAGAGATTGGAAAACCTCGAATGAATAGTCTAGATCGTATGAGACAAAGAGAAGAGCGCAAAGAGCAAAGGCTTGAGAGGCAGCGAGAAAAACGACGTTATGATAAGCCAAACAAAAAGCGCCCATAATGTTGACGATAGGGAAAATTGTCAAAAGATAAGCGGCTGTGTTATTAATAATTTTAAGGTCTTAAGTCTTGATGAGATGGCCTCCAAATTGCTTATAAATAGGCCGGAGAGAATTTTATGATGAGATTTTTAATGTTCTTAAGCTTATTTAGCTTCCAGGTAAATGCAGGGACTCTTTGTACGGCAAAAGAATTTTTTAAATCCACTGAAGGTAAGGAGCGCTTAGAATCTTTGGTTGAGAGATCTAAAAATCTTGCCCTTTCAAAGCTGGAAGATCTTGGAATTGAAGAGGATCAGGTTAACGTAAAAGTTCACATCCCATCGGATATGAATGATAAAAATTCTCAGTTAGAAATCAAAATAAAGTCAAATAATCTAGTTGTAGAGGGAACCAAAATAAGCTTTAAAAATTCCCGCCGAGATGAGGGGTGCGGAATGGAAGTGATTGTTTTTGGTGGGCATCTTCTCAATAAAGAAAGTTCCAAAGATTTTGGCAGCCTAGGAAAACTGAAAGAATTTATCCGCTATCCTTAAAAAAATTCTCTGTCTATATATTTGTCGGTCCATGATTAATTTTCAATCCACCACAATCCTTTACTTTTTTATCCTAGAATGACCTTAAATTAATTAAGGAGCATGACATGGGTTCAAGTTCAAATAAAATTAAATTAATCTTAGGATCATTTTTAGCTCTCAGTTTTTCTGGGGCCGCTTTTGCCTTAACAGATCAAGAGGCCCTCTCAGATGGAATGATGCCTTTAGAAGAATATGTGATGAGTGAGATGAAAGCAGTTGTGACTCCTGGTCTCAATAGTGAGGGTATCGAAAGGGCGATACAAAACCATAGACTCGTTATTGCGGTTAATAAGGCGGTCAAAGGACCTGAAGCACAGACATTGAGATTATTTGAAAATGGGGTAGAAATCCTAAAAGAGAAAATTTCAACCGGTAGAGAAAAAGAAGAAAAAGCAAAATCCGGTCGAGTTTATTTTTCAACGACTCCGAAAGGATATTTTAGACCCACTAAGGTTTATCGAGACTACATGTCCTATACTTGGCAGGCACCTATGCCAAATGCCGTATTTTTCATTGGCGGTATCGCCGTTCATGCCACTGGCACCTCTCACTATCCAGAGCTTGGAACCAGAGCTTCAGGAGGATGTGTGAGAACAAAACTCGAAGTTTCTAAACTGATCCGAGAAAAGGTGATGGACTCCGGAAAAGGCAGTGCAGCTGGGCAGTTTAAAATATTAAATGAATCCGCCGGCCGAAATAGAATCATTCATAATCTAGTCGAAGTTAATCAAGTTGAGCGTAAAACCGGTGAGCTTTTAGAGGAAAAAATAAATTCCTGGGATACCGTTGTTATTGTTTATGAGGAATAGAGTCCGCAAAAATTTTTCCCATAGTGTAAATTGATTGCATATGAGCAGACGTTATAGCATTCTGAAACTTTTAAAATTTTAATTTTTTAGATATTTTTCGAAAGAGGGTGACACTTGCTTTTTGAATAGGCCGCTAGGGGATTTTTTAATAAGGATCACTTTTAAGCCTAAAATCTCGGCCTGTGAAATTCCCTTTTCTCCCAGTACCATCATGGCCGTGCTCCAGGCATCGGCCTGAGCAGCAGAAGATGCGATGACTGAGGCTGAAATGATGTCACCCTGAAGAGGTCTATGAGTAAAAGGATCGATGATGTGGGATTTTTTTATCCCTTGATCAATTCGAAACTGGCGGTAATTACCGGAAGTTGCAAGGGCAAGATCAGAGATTTTAAAAGCAAGGTAGACGTCATTTTCTTGAGCTTCGTCGGGAGTTTCAATGCCAGCTACCCATTCTTGAAGACCTTGCTTTTTTCCACGAAATAAAATCTCTCCACCGACATTGAGGACAAAATTTTTAATTCCTTTATGCTCTAAATCTTGCGCTAAAAGATCTGCTGCAAAACCCGGTGCAAAGGCATTTACATCTAAAATAAGTGATCTAGTTTTCCAAACTTCAAGACTTGATTCATCCCACTTGATGGCATCCATTCCGGATTGAGTTTTCGCAACTTTCAAAGCCTGTTGGGATGGAATAATATTTTTTTTTCCGCCACCAAATCCCCAGAGACGAATCGTTTGACCAATTGAAGGATCAAAAGCACCTTGGGTCTCTTGATGAAATTGTTGGGCCAGTTTAAGAAGGTGGATGAATCGTAGAGAGACTTTTAGGCGCCTAAGAGGGGGAAGCTCATTGAACCCTGAAATCACAGAATCAGGCCTGTAAGTTGAAAACTCTTTATCAAATTCTTTCAGGAAGACGTCGATGATCCCTTTAAGATTTTCCGGTGAAGGACCCCCAGAATACTTGAGCTCCCAAGTCGATCCAAAAGCTTTACCTTCGATATTTTGAAGACTTAAATCCTGTCTAGGCGACTTGAGCGAGCAGGCTGAACTTAAGATAAGAGTAAGCAGGAATAAAAATTTTATCATCATCGATATTATCTAAAGGGAGGGTCTTTAAAGCAAGGTTTAAGTCATAATTCTCATTCATAAAAAATCATAAATGACGATAAGTTCTGTATGTTCAAGATGGCCTTCTCTTTCATTTTATTGCTCCTTCAGACATCACTCTGTTTTGGTGTCTGCCCCAAAACGATGTCAGAGTGGGATGAACTTAAAAATGAAAATCCGGATAGTCAAAATCGATTACTTGAAGGCATAAATCTTTCAAAAATTCTGGATGCAGATGAAAAAAGTTTCTATGGAAAAAATGATCCAGAAGATGATCGAGGATATTTTAAAAAAGCAGCAGGTGATAAGCACTTAGGGAAATATTTAAAAAAATGCTATAACTCAAGTCCTGAGCAAATTGGAAATTTAGACCTAGGAACTCTATCAAAAGGAGCTTCCAGTTCAACTGGTTTTGTTCC
>CANEVK010000132.1 GCA_947442115.1 Bacteriovoracaceae bacterium
CAGTATAGAAATCACTGAAGACGTTCAAAAGATCGGTGGCAAGATTACAAGCCTCGTAGATAACATCAATAATGTTTTAAAATTTATTAAAGAGCAAAATACTCTTGATGAAAAAACAGATACCTCAAGAACCCTTGGTGGTGATCTCACTTTAACTCAAATTGAGAGTAGAATACGAACTGCTGTATTTACTCCCATTATGACTGACAAAGGGCCTCGCAGAATTGGTGATTTTGGCATTACTTTCGAGCGCAGTGGTCTCTTAAAATTTGACCAAGAAAAATTTGAAGCGGCATTGGCCAAAGATTATAAAACAGTGTCACAGACAGTGACAGGATCATTCAGTCCAGCAGGTGGTAAAGTAAACGGTTTTATCGACAT
Source organism: Bacteriovoracaceae bacterium (assembly GCA_947442115.1). Lineage (GTDB taxonomy): Bacteria > Bdellovibrionota > Bacteriovoracia > Bacteriovoracales > Bacteriovoracaceae > Peredibacter. The sequence continues at coordinate 382 of CANEVK010000132.1, forward strand.
GCTAGAAGATGCGGCCAAAACGATGCTCGCCAATCCTAATGGGGCCCTGCAAACCAGAAAATCCGGGCTTCAAAGTCAGATTAGCCAGATTGACCGACAAATTACCAATAAACAGAGGGCCATCGCATCAAAAGAAGAGATCTTAAAAGCTAAGTTCGCAAGACTTGAAGAAACGATGTCTAAAATACGTGGACAAGGGGCAGGTCTTGCCGGTTTAGCAGGACCAGTGAACCCGGTTCAACAATTAGGTTAGAATAGAACTGAGATAGTTAGGAGGAGGATTCCATGAGCTACGGATTAGGTGCATACAAAAAAACTTCAGTCGAGACAGCAAGTAAAGAGCAGATTCTTCTGATGCTTTATCAAGCTGCCATTAAAAATTGTAAAAAAGGCATTGAAGCTATAGAGCAAAAAAACATTGCTAAAAAAGGTGAGTACATCGGAAAGATGCAAGACATTGTGGTTGAACTTTCAAACAGTCTTGATTTTGAAGTAGGTGGTGATGTTGCTAAAGAATTAGCTTCCCTCTATGACTATATCCTCTATTCTAGTACCCAGGCCAATATCAAAATTGATAAGTCTCAACTCGAAGGATGCTTGAGAGTCTTAAACACTCTTTATGATGGTTGGACAGAAGCTGTAAAGCAGATCAAAACACAACCTACAAAGAGTGCCTAATGAATAAAATGGTTGAACTATTTGATGAATTTATAACAAAAGCCATTGTGATGACTGAAAACATCATTAATGATAATTATAAAGATTCATCAAAACTTTCTGACTTTACTCAAAATCGTGAGAGATTAATGGCGATCATTGAACAAGTCTCTCTTCAAGTTCAGTGGGAAGATATAGATCAAAATATTCGCCATGATATTGATAGAAAAATTGATTATATCAAGAAGCTTGATTTAAAACTTCTCACGCTTCTTCAAGAACACCAAATCGAAATTAAGGCAGAAATAGAGCAAACATTTAAACAAAAAGAGAACATCAAGGGTTACAACCTGACTGATGTGAAATAGTTTGAAAAAGCTTCTAATTATTCAGCTTGATGAAGCTTATTTTCTGTTTGAAACCCTACTGGTCATTGATCAATTTAGGGAAGAGTTAAAAAACTTTTCTTTAACTCTTCTTGTAAATAAAGAAGCTCTGAGCAATGTTCAAGATGGTTCTTGCCCACTTCCAAGCAACATCACAACATCTCTTGATAATGTCCTGATGGATACCTTTGATATTTCTGTTAATTTATCTCTTTCAGATAAATCTTGGACCATTCATAACGAGATAGAATCGGCGAAAAAACTTGGCGCTTATAAAAAAGATGGGCAATTACTTGTCGAAGATCCCTGGTCATCCTTTCTTCTCACTTTAAGAGGAGGAACGCCATTTTTAAGTTTTCATCTCCAAGATATTTATAAGAATATTCTTGGCTTTAGGAGTTTTCCTCGGCCTCGAGAAGAAAAAAAACAAATTCAAAAAATTGCCATTGGCCTTTGTAACACTCAATTCTTTTCTTCACACGAACAAGAACAATTTATCAAATTATTAAATAATAAGTATCCTAGAACACAAATTGTAGACATTGAAGAAATTGATACTGTTTCTGATATGAGGCAAGTTTTATACATTGGGCCTGCTAACCTTTCTTCATTAAAAATGTGTGAAGGTGGAGGCTTGGGGCTTTTTTTAAGCAGACAATTTCAAGGATTAAATTTGTTGCCTCATAGTGATGGGCATTACTTTATAAGCTCTAACAATAAACAATTAAAAGCTGCAGATCTTATACGATTTGTTGATCAAGTTATTATAACTGAGGGAGATTCAGGTCCTCTGCCTTTCTCTGTTTACCAGGTTACAGAAGAAAATCTTTTTGGAAGCTACCTTAAAAGTTTAAATGGTAGCGATGATCAGTATCCCATCTATCAATCACATGTCGTCCTTTGGAATTTTCTTCTCAATCTCTTTGATGTGACATTGGACATCATTAAATGCTCACAAGATCAAGAGAAGCTATTGAATGAGCAACGAGAAGTTTTGCTTAAAATTATTAGACTCTACGATTATGCTTTAAGCTCAATCGAAATCATTAATCAAGAAGCTAAAGCGGCTTCCACTGATTCAAAAATTCTGTTAGGGCACATGAATAATCTTGAAGATATTGAAAAAGTAACTGATCAAATTTCTCGATCACATATTTATCTGAGGCCAATACTAGACTATTATCGTATCCGAAGAGGGCAGAATAATGGGGTCAATCTCATTGAACAAGCTCAACACTCTCTACTGGCCTACTCAGAAGAACAGCAGGCCCTTAAAGCTTTAATGGAATTATTTACTGTGACTTTGAGCAAAAACGAAGTTAGTATTTAAGTATTAAACAAGAGGATTTGATTATGTCAGGGATGACAAATCATTTAAATTCTGACTCTGATCAGTCTATTTCCAATAGCCTAAATCTAGCGCTAGAGCTTCTTAGTGATATTTTTATTCAAATTAGCACCCTTGAGATAAAATCAGATGAGCATAGACATTTTTCTAATCAGCACCTGACAAAACTCTCAATAGATATAACTCAATTTGTTGAACTCACTACGCTCACTTCGAGAATGATCACGCTAAAGAAGAACATCACTCTAAATGAAGTCAAAAACTCACACATCCATTTACTTTTTGTGCTCAAAGGCATCAACCAGGCCCAATTGAAGAATGATGAATTGATTTTAGAAGATTTGATTAAATATGAATTAAAAGATAATTTAACTCAGTGGAAAATAAATATAATCCCAACGATAAAAAGAATGCTCAATCCTTAACTGTTTTCATGGAAAACTCTATTTTGGAGTTTTTAAATGAACGGAAAGTAAGTCTAACTCATCTCATATTTCAATCGAAAGATGCTGCAGAACTAGTTCTATTAAAAAAGAATGATAGGCTCTGGGTTCAATTTTCTAACGGAGAATTTTGCGATTTTCCCTTTTATGAAAAGAATATCACTTTCTTATTAAGTAAATACCGCTCACTTGATTCTGATCCATCTCCATCAGCTGAATCTTTAGAGAGCTTCACCCGCACGGTTGAAATTATCCAAAAAAAAATTTTTTCCAGCATCTCACTCAATCCCAATGATAACGTTAAAGACTTGTGGGATGAAATTATTAAAAAAACAAATACTATTTCCCATGAGTCACATAGCTTAAGAAGCCTCGTCGAAAAAATCCTTGATGTTCCTTTTTTACAAAGTTTTGAAAGTTCTCTCATTTACTTTCACCTCAAAGGGCAAACGAAAGCGGAGATGATAGGTACTCGCTGGAGAGGTGAAAATGTTAATAACTTTCTTGAAGTGAAAGAATTTAATTCTTTCTTTAATTCGATTAAAAAATCAAAAATTAAAACTTTTAATTCTGGAGATTTCCCTAAAATAAATCTTCCGTTTAATGGTTGCTTCCTGGCCAAAGAAATTCTTTCAAAAAAGTTTAGCCTCATTGCCATAACATCTCGCCATGATTTTCTCCCTTATAGTGAAAAAGAAATAAGTCTGTTTGAAACTTGCATTGATCTTCTTGAGCCACATTTTGACCGTCTCATTGACCAAGAATTTTCCGATCAAAAAATATCTGACTTAAGAATTTGTTTAAAAGATTTTCCACTGCCCCTCAGGGTTCGTGATCAACAAACTGGAACCATGTTTATCAATGACCTTTTTCGAAGTGAACTACAAGAAAAAGATATTTTTTATAATAAAAAGATCTCTGGCCCATTTTCACTCGACTTATATGATAGCGACGAGCTTAGGCACTATGCTTTTGATCTTTTTCATTTTCAGAGAATTTCTCTCCTTGGAGAACTTCTAAACACACTCAGGCATGAGCTAAGTAATCCACTTTTTGGATTAAAGCTCGGAGCTCAAATTTTTAACACTCTTGAGACAAAAGATGATGATCGAATGATCATGCTAGAGATTGAAAAAAATGTTAACCGTTGTCAGCAAATTATAGAGAACTTTTCTAATCTTTATCAAATCCAGACTGATAAAAAATCGACAAACCTTAAACAAATGATAGATGAGTCACTTTTACTTTCAAAGAGTGAAACACGACAACTTAGTAAACACGTAAATTATCAAAATGATTCAAATCAACTTGATTTAAATGTTCCTCAAATTTTTGTTGTTCAAATTCTCTTTAATCTTATTATTAATGCTGCTCAGGCCATGCGTACGCAGGACACAAGGCGTGAATTATGGATTGACGTAGATTGTGATGAATCTTTCGCGACCGTTATCGTTTCAGACAATGGTCCAGGAATATCTGATGAAAAGATATCACAAATCTTTAAACCCTTTTTTACCACGAAATCCCAAGGTACAGGCCTAGGGCTTGTTTTATCCAGAAATCTTGCCTTAAAAATGGATGGAAATCTTGAATTTATTAAAAATGATTCCCAAGGAGCGAAATTTAAACTTTCGTTACCCATATGATTAAAACAATACTTGTCATTGAGGATGAAATTCTTATCCAGCAATCACTGAAAAAGCTTCTTGAGCGAAAGGGATTTTCAGTGGATGTTTCCGCCAGTGGTAAGCAAGCCATTACGATGATTCTGGGTCATAACTACGATCGAATTATTTGTGATTTAATGTTACAAGACATATCTGGTTTTGATGTCATTGAAGAATCAAAGAAAAAGTATAGTGTCGAAGAAATAGGACAAAAATTTGTTATAATGACTGCTTATAACTCTCCCCAAGTACTTTCGAAAGCAAGCTCTTACAATTGTAAATTACTTAATAAACCATTCGATAACCTTGAAGAAGCCATACGCTTGATGACGGTGTAATTATGAAAAAAAAGTCTTTTGAAAAAATCGGAATAACTTTAAAGCCTAATTCTACTCCAGATTTTTACCACATATTACCAAACCTCTGTTCTTGGTTAAAGAAAAGAAACAAGCAAGCTATCTTTAAGGAAGAAGACAAGGAAAGAGTTTTAAAATTTTTTAAATCCAAAAACTCTTCCGAATTGAAATTCTGGAATAGCACTGAATTTCATCATAAAGTTGATCTCATGCTTTCACTGGGTGGCGACGGAACACTTATTGGTGTTTGTAGAAGGATAAAATCATCAATACCGGTTCTTGGAATTAACCTTGGTCGACTCGGTTTTATCACTGAATTTAACAAAAATGAGTATTTTGATCGTTTAGAAGATATTTTGCAAGGTAAGTATACAACGATTTCTAAACCACTCTTTCATGTCTCCATCGAAAGAAAGGGTAAAAGTATTTTTAAAGAGTTTTTCTTTAATGATGCTGTCGTCGCCAAAAATGATATTGCACGAATGATCTACTTAAGAGCTGAACTAGGAAATGAGCACATCTATAATATATCGGGTGACGGTATCATTATTTCATCTCCTCTTGGCTCCACGGCCTATTCCATGGCGGCAGGAGGACCCATTGTTCACCCAGAAGTCAAAGGTCTTATTTTAACACCCATTTGCCCTCACTCGCTCATCAATAGACCATTTGTGGTGCCTGATACATGTCCTATTAATTTAAAAATTCTTCCTCCTCACCACTCATTAACTTTAACCCTTGATGGCCAGGTTGCTATGAGCGTAGATGAACAAGATGTGATTAGAATAAATTCTTCAAAAGTGAAAAAAGTACTCCTCATTATTAATCCGGAAAAAAGCTATTTTGACACGATAAGAGATAAATTTATCCTTTCAAAAAGAGATTAGTACGTAAAAGATACGTTTTTCTTGACATCCGTACATTTTCCGCAATAATAGGAATGGTGAGGTTATTATGAAGCCACCATTTTACTTGAAACAGTTAATCATCCAGAATTTTGCAACCTTTAAAAATCAAACCATACAATTCCATCCTGGCCTAAATTCTATTGTCGGAGAGACCGGCTCTGGTAAAAGCCTTGTCCTGGATGCACTACAACTTATCTTCGGTGCACGAGCTGATAAAAAAATTATCCGAAAGGACAGCGATTTTGCCCTCATTGAGGCTAGCTTTAATTGTCAGGATAAAGATGTAAAAAAATTTCTGCAAGAAATTGGTCATCCTATTGATGGTGAGGAATTCATCATCAAAAGAATTATTCACTGTAATGGCACAACAAAAAATTTCATTAATCATCTCTCAGCAAACCTAGGGATTTTAGCCGACTTCTCAAAAAAATTTATAGATCTTGTAGGTCAATTTGAGAATCAAAAACTTCTCTCTGGACTCTATCAGCTGCAGCTCCTAGATCAGTATGGTGAACTTCAAAAAGAACTTAATAATTACAAAGATGAATATCTTGAACTAAAAAATTTAGAAAAGGAACTCATTCAATTACAAGAAACGAAAACATCACGGGATCATCGCCTTGATTATCTTCAATACCAGCTTGATGAGATTCAAATATTAGCTCCCTCCTCCCAGGATGAAACTGAGCTTTTAGAAAAAAAATCCATCATGATCAATCTTGAAAGAAATCAGAGGCTAAATTCATCAATCGATGATATTTTCATTGGTGGGGAGTCTTCAATGGGACTCCTTAATCAATTTAAAAGTCTTCAATCAATTTTTTTTAAAAACTCTGATCTTTTTAAAAATGATATATCAAAACTTTCTCAATTGGATGATCTCATCACTGAGATCTATGACTCATACAAGAAAAGATTAAACTCTGAGCTTGACTCTCACGAACTTGAAGGAGTGATCGAGCGACTTGATCAATACTCTAGACTCAAAAAGAAATTCGGAGGTACAGTTCAATCTATCCTTGATTCTCAAGAACTTTTCTTGAAAGAACGAGAAAAACTTAAAACTGTTGAAATAAGCCTTAATGAAACGGAAGAAAAAATTAATTCACTTAAGCCTAATCTTAAAATCAAGGCTGAAAAACTGCATCAAAAACGCCTGCATTTTGCGAAGAAGCTTTCTCAACTACTTACCGAAAAAGTGAGAACTCTCAAGATGGCAGGAGCTACCATTAAAATGGTGATCGAAAGGGCCCCTGAAATTAATGAAAATGGCTGCTCTAAGATTGATTTTATTGCTGAGACAAACCCAGGGGAAGGATTTTATAAAGTCAAAGATATCGCCTCTGGCGGCGAACTCTCACGCATTTTACTTGGCCTTAGACAAATTCTCGCTTGTCACGACTCAATAAGTATTTTCCTTTTTGATGAGATTGATTCAGGTATCGGTGGAGAAACGGCAACAAGTCTGGGTAGAGCACTTCAAGAAGTCGCTAAGAATGGACAAGTGATTGCCATTACCCACTTACCGCAAGTGGCACAATTTTCAGATTCAATGATCGTTGTTGAAAAAGATATTCAAGAATCTTCAAAAGAAATTAGAACCGAATCAAGGGCGCAAGAATTTACGGGAAGAATGATCAAATCAAAAGTTTTATCGATGGCGCAACTCTCATAATGACGGAAAGGAAAGCTCATGCTTGTTAA
>CANEVK010000133.1 GCA_947442115.1 Bacteriovoracaceae bacterium
TAAAATGCTAACTACACCAGCCGGCGATAATAATTCGCCGGCCCTTGGTGACCTGATGAATCTTATGCTCAAACCCATCTTTACCAGTAAGAAATAAAATCACCTCTCCATAAGGGGGTGTCCTGATCTCTGTGAAATCCTTTTCGCCTTTTCTTCTGACACCCAGTTTACCACCCTCAACTTCCTCAGTAGTTAAAGAAAGCGAAAAAGCAAAAACTCTCGAGCCATCATCATGCCATATTCCATCTTCTTCCCATTCATTATTGGCATCGCGGATGCTGATGATAAATTCGATGGCAGAAAAATCATGAAAGGCCTGAAGGAAATTGAAAAGTTCTCCACCTTGAGAGGCTAAGGTTTGGAAGTACTCATCCAGCAGGGGCCAGTTTTCATCTTCAATAAAATCTTTTGCCTTTTCGGGTAAAGGAAATGAAGTGATGTGAAATCCATTTTCAAATAGCTTAGGTTGTTTGAGCATCTTCTTCCATACAAAGGTAAAGGGCGTGAGGCCGGACTCCATATTGAATCGCCTGCTCTTTAACCGTATTCATCATCCACATTCGCATGGGGTGATTGTAGCGTACCTTATTATCAAAACTTTTAATCATCGGAGTTGAATGCAGAGGTGAGTCTGGATAATTTCTTTCCACCTCTCGGTAGACATCCTTAGTGAATCTGACCACGCCTAAAGAAAGATACTCTAAGCTCATGGTGAGGTTGAGTTTCTGCATGTCCTCAAGGAGTGACTGATAGTTTTTCTTAAAATCATTTTCATAAATGATGGGATCAAAATGGGCAGCGATTTTGAAATCTTTTTCTCTTAAACTCACCATCGCCTTCAGACGGGCCTCGGTAGAGGGAGTTTTAAGATCAATTTGAGAGGACATTTTTTTTGGGGAGAGTGAAAAACTAATGATGAAATTATCCAACGGTCTGAGTTTTATAAGTTCTTTGATATTCACGGACTTGGTACGAAGTTCAATCACGGCTTGAGGGTTTTTTTGACAAAACTCATGGTAGAGCTCGAGTTCACCCGTGAGATGAGTCAGGGCAAGTGAGTCAGAGAATTCTCCAGCATGAAACCAAACTCTTTTTCCTGGGTGTTCTTGGAGGACCCGCTGCATTTCTTGAATGATTTCTTCATGATTAATAAAGATCACAATATCTGGAGTATTAAAATAGCCTTGTAAGTAGCAATACTGACATTCATAGATGCAATTGTAGGCATGAATAAAATAATAATGGGGCTCTCCCGCCTGCCCATACGCATCTGGAGCGAGCTTGAGGAGTTGTCCCTTCTTTTGAGCTAGAAATAAGTTAAGAGAATCCCGCTTATGAAGGTAGGGTTTTTTAGATTTGCCCCAAATCTCATCGTAACTTTCAAGAAAAAGCGTTGGCAGTTTGAGCTTGTCTTGAATCGCTTTAACCCTGGGATGGTCTTTTAAATGTTCTTCAATAAAAAGCTTATTCCACATGGAATGAACCATTTCGTAGTTGTTGAAAAGCCCAAAGATCTAGCTGGGAGAGTTGATCTATTTTTTCTTTGATCTCTGCATTTGACTGAACCTCGAAACTGATTTTCACAGCTGGACTTTCCCATGTGGGATCAGTTTGAAGATGAAGCCCCTGCTTTTCAAAAGGAGATTTCCACTTATGGAGTCCTGCTTGTAATTTTTCTTTGAGGGGATCTAATTTAAATTCAAGACATTCAATGAGTTTGCCTGCTCGCTCCTTGGGACGAAGTTTTAGAGATCTTAATTCCTCTAGGGGTAAGGATTTTAAGATGTCTTCCTGGCGTAAATTTTCTCTTAGAGAGATCTTTTGCAGAAGATCTTCAAATTGATGGGCCATACTAAAAGTGAAATGAAAGCCTGGAAGATCAATTTTTGTCTGATGGGCCGGTGTTGTCTCATTAAGTTGATTTTTTAAATAGTGAGAAAGTTTTTGTGAAAAAGAATAGGCCTCTTCGCGGATAAGTTCACAGGCCCCTAGTTCACCAGCTTGATCAGAAATGAGTTTGGCACATTCAAAGGGAACTGAAAAATTCTTGGCACTAAAGGCCACTCCCCAAGCTTCCCGGTCTACAATATCAGCAAGTCCACTTAAAGCGTGGGCCTTTTCTGAGCGCAGAATCCGCTCAAAACTTGTGATCGTATCCAAACCTTTTTCAAAACTTTTAAAAGTTTTAAATTGGGGTTTACCATCTATGGCCAGATAGATGGACCTAATGGGGTAGATCTCACCAATGGCGAGCTCTTTATTTAACGAACCGGCGATGCCAAGGTTGATGACTTTTTTGATCTCTTTTTGTCCCAGAATATGGGATGTCAGTGAGGCAGCCTCAAAAGGGCCTTCACCAGTGATCAGGAGAATGAGTTGCCCATTTTCAAAGTGATGAGGAGAAATTCGTTTGAGTTCAAACTCATCAATAAGAGCTTGAGCTTCACCCAAGTGGGCCATTGTGATAAGATGCATGGAGAAAATGTGCTTTTTTGAGCTCTTTTTGTCAATTTCTAAGGATCATCTTTATGCTTTTACAGGATATTCCCTTATTTAAGAGATCACTTTCTCGCTTGGGTTTTGGAGGTGCCTCTCTCAGTGGCGAAGGGGGAGGTTATGGTTTTGGGAAAATGGATGAGCAGATGGCCGAAACCCTGATTAAAGACGCCTGGGAAATGGGGATTAATCTCTTTGATACGGCCCCTATTTATGGTTTTGGACTGTCTGAGGAGAGGCTCGGGCGCTATTTACCCAAAGAAGCTTTTTTGATCACCAAGTCGGGAGTTGATTGGCACCCAAATATGAGGGTGAATATGAGCAATGATCCCAAAGTCACAGAAAAAATGCTTCTGGCGTCACTGAAGAGGCTTAAGCGGGAGCAGATTGATCTTTATATGATTCACTGGCCAGATGCATCTGTTGATATCAGGCGGCCTCTTGAGGTTTTGGCCAAGTACCAGGAGAAGGGCGCCATCCAACACCTAGGATTATGTAATTCCCATCCAGAAGACCTAAAAAAGGCAAAGGAGATTGCATACGTTTCCTCACTTCAGTCTGAGCTCAATATCTATCAAACCAAGGCCTTTGATCTTTTCGAATCAGACTGGAAAAATTTCTTTTCCATGGCCTGGGGGACATTTGATAAGGGTATTCTTACTGGCAGAGTCACTACGGATAGAAAATTTGATTCAACTGATGCACGCTCTTGGGCCCCTTGGTGGAGTAAAAAAGAAGTCGCCCGCAAAATTGAGCAGGTGGAAAAGATTTCTGAAGTCATTAAAGATGAAGGGATCTCACTGACTCAGCTGGCCCTGCACTTTAATCTTAATTATTTCGGCGTTAACTCAACTTTCATCGGCTTTAAATCAAGAAATGACATACTGGAAGCGCAACAAGCTTTCTTGAAGCCTATGGCCGAAAATAAGCTTCAAGAAATTATAAAAAATTGTTCTGATCAAACGGATTCGTGAGGGAGTGTCTTTTTCTTCGGTCTGAAATAAGTTCTTGGGGAATGTTCAATAAAATCTGAAACCTTCGCCATATAAATACAGGCGTATTTTTCAATCTGGCCGGCAAGTCGACTTGGTTCAACTCCCGCACGCATGGTTTCTCCCCAATAAGAATTAAAATTCTGAATATGGGATTTGATCAGTTTTGCAATCTTCTTGTCCACTTTTTCAATTTTGTGGAAGTGATCTTGTATTTTAGCTTTGTCGGGCTTTTTGCCTTTCTCAATCTCTTTATCAAAAAGTTCATCAAGCTTATGTTCAAGGTCAACTTTTTGTTTCATGAGGTCATTGATCTCAATATTTAATGATGCAGATTTTTTTAAGGCTTCAGTTTCATGAATGAGCTCATCAATGACGAGGGCCGTTCTCCAGTTACAAGTTTTTTTAATTTGAAGAACATCACCATAAATGTGATCTCCTAAATAAAGAATCTGCTCACCTGAAAGCCCTGAACTTTTTTGAATGGTTTGAGCACACCCTCCCTGATAGATCCCATCTTGAATAAGACCATGATGATTTCTCATCAGTCCAGTTTCTGGATCAACGTGCAGGAGTGGTAATTTATCTGTGAAGAATTTTGGTTTGCTCGCAGCTGTTACCACAATATTAAAAAGACCATGCCATGACTTGTGATCCTTTAAAAAAGGATTGATGGCATAATCGAGAAGAAGTTTTGAGTATTCATAATCTGAATTCGTAATGACCCAAAGTTTTTTACCGTGTTTTTTAAAACGCTCAAGAGCTAAGACAGTGTTCTCATCTTGAACAATGTACTTTTTGACATTTTTTTTCACTTCATTTTTAAGTGAGCCATCGCGGTGGGAAACATCGAGGGCCTCGATGAGATTTTCCTCAATGGTTTTGAAATCAGGTAGTCCAAGCTCAGGATTATTTTTTTTGAGCTCAATAATTTGCATATAAAGCACACAGTAAGCGATAGAGAAAGTGGTATCAACAATAGCAAAGCGATTAGAATCATTCAGATCAATGGTAAGACCTTGATAAATTTTTTGTTGGGTCTTGAAATCCATTTCTGAGAGACCGTGATAGGCCTGTTTAACTTTACTGTAGGTGGAGAGTTTTAAAACATTTCCATGGGGCTTATCGATCACAAGCCCTCGGATCGCGAGATTGAATTGAAACTTTAAGTCGGCCACTTGTTTTGGATAGGCCTTCACTTCACAAAGTTTTTTCTTTATTTCTTTATAAGTCATGGCCTCAAAGGCTTCTGAATCGTACCGGACCAGGGTGTAATCCATATCGAGCCCTATGGCCGCAATTTGTTTCATATTAAGTGTTCGGTTCACGTGAATACCCATAAAATTCCTTTGAAATGACCCTTTAAAGTCTGCCTTTTTAAAGACTTACCGTCAATTCATGTGATTTTTACACGAGGCGTTAATAAATTGTCATCCTCCCTGTGAATCGAGATATAAAGCGACCCAAACGAGGAGATCTCCATGAACAAAGTTCTAAGCCTGGCCGTGCTATCTACATTCGCCTTTATGAAGGCCGAGGCCAGTGTCCAAGTCATTTATGGAGAGGATCACCGGCAAGAGGTGTTTGAAGCCTCTACTGCTCATCAAGAACTAGCTAAATCCACCGCTGCCATGGTGTCTGAAGATAAGATGGTCCGAGATGCAAAGAGACCTGGTCTCGTTCAATTTGATCAAAAGACATTGCGTGAATGGTTGGAGAATCCAGAGAAATCCGCCTCTCAGAAATTATTTTCCTCCTCTGTTGAAAAAGCAGCGACTCAAGGAGCAAGCTTTTGTAGTGACACTCGCTATATCGAGCAGGCCAATCCGGCCATGTGTTCAGGATTTCTCGTGGGCCCAGATCTGATTGTGACCGCCGGACATTGCGTGGAAATCGAAAATTTTTGTGAAAATTTCCGCTGGGTTTTTGATTTTAAAGTGGATCAGTCGACGAAGCAGGCGGGAGTCGATGTTAAAGAAGAAAATATTTATAAATGTAAAAAGGTAATCTCCCATAAGCTAAGCACAATTCTTGGACTTGATTACGGCTTGATTCAGCTGGATAGAAAAGTCTTAGATCGCAAACCTCTTAAAATTCAAAACGACTTAAAAGTGAATGATAAAGAATCTCTTCTTGTCATCGGGAATCCATCAGGTCTTCCCACTAAAGTCGCAGGGGGAGCGAATGTAAGAAATAATTCTCATCCGAATTTTTTCAATGCCAACCTAGATACCTTTCAAGGAAATTCTGGGTCCGCGGTTTTTAATGCGGCCACAGGTGTGGTGGAAGGGATTTTAGTCAGAGGGGAAGAGGACTTTGTTCCGAATTATGAAAAGATGTGTGTTGAGGCGAAAAAGTGCGCCAACAATGAGTGTCGAGGTGAGGATGTAAGTCGTATGACGTCGGTGCCAGAGTTTGGGATCCAAAAAATTCTTTATGCGGCAGCCGTTTCAGAGAATATCTTGGAGCTTGAGAAAATTTTAGCGCTTAATTTCTGGGTTGATATCTATACTGAAGATGGGCAAAGTGCTTTGATCAAAGCCGCAGAAGCTGGAAAAAATAAATCAGTCGAGCTTCTCATCTCTAAAGGTGCAGAAGTGAATCTTCAGGATGCTATGGGAGATTCGGCCCTTCACCTTTTAGCAAAAAATTTAAATGAAGCTAGCGAAGCAACACTGGCCGCTTTGATGAAGGCGGGTGCGAAGATGGAGGCCCGAAACGACAAAGGGGAAACACCTCTTTTAGTTGCGGCAAAGAACTTAAATATGGTTGCGGTTAAAAAACTCTTATCTCTTGGTGCGGATAAAAATGTGACGGACAACAATGGGCAAGGGGTCTATGAAGCTTTGGCGCAAAATGCTGATGAGGCGATACTTAAAGAGCTGTCTCTTCTAGGAATTGAAAAGACACCTGAGCTTGAAAGAGTTGTGATGAATCAATGAGGTTTGTAGAGGTGTCGATCTTTAAGGAGTTTTTTTCCTATCCAGGCGAGCAGTAAGCTAGGGAAAACGGCATGGATGCCAAAAAGTTCGAAGGCGAGAACACCAGTGGCGATGGGAGTGTGAGTGAGGGCGCCGAGGACAGAAACCATTCCGATTTTTGCCAGCTCTAAATCTCCACTCATTTGACCTAAACTTGCTCCAAGTGTCGCTCCAATAAAAAAGAGTGGAGTGACTTCACCACCTCTAAAACCAAATCCAAGAGTTAAGGCCGTTAAGAGAATTTTTCCCAGAAAATCCCAAGGGAGTGCTTGACCTGATGAAAGAGTCTCAAGAATGATTTGTTCCCCGAGTCCACTATAACGATGACCAAAAATATAAATGATGACACTGATGAAGAGACCTCCCCAGGCAAGTTTGTAGTCTCCTAGGATGGAGCTTTTTTGATTCACGAAATTGAGACAAAAATAAAATAGGTGCGCCACCAGGGGAACGGCGATCATCATGAGCCCAAGACCCATAAAACTCACCCCTTGAAAGGGGAGGAATCGATTATGTGAAGTATGGATGGCAATTCCAGTAAGAAGGCTGGAAACAATCGCCGTGAGAATGGCAGCTGTTCTTTTCCAGGATAAAAGGCCTTTAAATTTCTGAGTTTCAAAAATAAAGATGAGGCCTGTCAGGGGAGTGCCAAACATGGCCGCAAAACCTGCACTGAGTCCTGCCTGAAGGAGAATAGATCTTTCCTCTGAATCCTTTTTGAATGGGATGAGTCCATCGGTTAAACTTCCATTCATAATCAGGCCCACGCCTTCTCTTCCCGCCGATCCACCACCAAGATGAATGAGGAGAGTGGAGAAAAATGTCCAGATTGAATTCAGTGGAGAGGCCTTAGAATGGGGTGAGAAAATTTCTTTTAAGTAGTGAGTAACCCCCCAATGAATTGTGGATGGAAATTTTTTTTGTCCAATTAAAATTCCAAAACCTAAGAAGGGAAGTAGCCACATCCAAATTGGATTTTGCTCACGCATAAAAAGAACAATATTGAGGAGTAGGGAAAATAAATAACAGCTTATGGAGGCGATTATTCCAATAAGAATAGAGAGAAGGAGAATAAGTAGCGATTTACCAATGTTCATAATTGCCCAAGTATTTAAAATAGTTAAACAAAAATTGAAAAAAGGTGCAAGAAACTCTTGCCGAAGAGGTCACTTTTGATTAAATTTAAACCACTTTACGACAATACTCATTTTGGGGGGTATAGCTCAGCTGGGAGAGCGCTTGCATGGCATGCAAGAGGTCAGCAGTTCGATCCTGCTTATCTCCACCAAATTTCCATATAGGGCCGATGA
>CANEVK010000134.1 GCA_947442115.1 Bacteriovoracaceae bacterium
CAAAAAAATTTGAAGTTGAACTGGCCAAGTCATGTCATGAGGCCAGAGAAAAATTTAAAAAAATAACTCCTGTGATAGCGATCCTTGATATTGGGTTGCCTGATGGATCAGGCATTGAATTGGCCAAAGAATTTAGGAAGGAACGTAAAGACTGTGTTCTTTTATTTTGTACTGCACTCAATGATCCAAGTTTAAGAGTTGAGGGATTAGAATTAGGAGCAGAAGATTACATAACAAAACCTTTTGAGCTGAAAGAATTGACTCTCAGGCTTGATAGAATATTAAGAGCACGACAATTTACTTTAAAAAACCCTGATGAAATAAGATTTGGACGTCTCATTTTCTGGCCTAAACGTTTTGAAATCCAAGATGGAACTGGGGAAGTAAGTTCTCTAGGTCAGAAAGAGTGTGCTATTTTGGAACTCTTCCTAGAAAAAAAGAATGAAGTTGTTTCACGTGATGAAATGATAGAAACAATTTGGGGAGAGAATAGTTTTCCAACAAATCGAACAATTGATAACTATATAGTTAAACTCAGAAAATGGGCCGAATCAGACTCTCAGGAAGAAATAAAAATTACTTCTGTCCGAGGGATTGGCTACAAACTAGAGATTAAAGGAAAATAAAATGAATATTTTTGAAAACCGCAAAGATTTTTTACCTGTATGGTTCATGCGCCAAGCTGGACGTTACCATTCACACTATCAGGCGATTAAAAAGAATTCAGACTTCATGACAATGTGTAAAAACCCAGAGCTTGCTTGCGAAGTCACACTTGGACCGATTCAAGATTTTGGTTTTAATGCTGCCATTCTTTTTTCCGATCTTTTATTTCCTTTAGAGCAACTAGGTATGGGTCTGTCCTATCATTCAGGGCCACCAACACTTGAGTGGCATTTAGAAAAATCAGAAGATGTGAAAAAATTAAAAGTAACGACTCCAGGGAAAGAGTTTTATCATTTTCAAGGATTGGCCTGCTCTCTGCTTAAGAAAAAGCTGCCGACTGATTGCACACTCCTTGGGTTTGTGGGGGCCCCGTTCACTCTTTATACTTATGCAGTTGAAGGCTCCCATGCGGGAAATCTTGTATCGGCTAAAAAAGGTCTCTATGATGGTCGGTTTAAAGGTTTCCTAGATATTTTAATACCTGAGCTTCTTCAAGAGATGTCGGTCCAGGCGTCCCACGGAGCAGACGCCATCGCTCTTTTTGATACAGCGGCCGGTGAACTATGCGCCACAGACTTCAAGGAATTAATAGTCCCAGAATTAACAAAGCTTCTCAAAGAATTTAAAAAACTTCACCCAAAGACCAAAGTCATCTATTACTCAAAACATACTCAGGCCAATCACATAAAATGCCTTGATCTGAGTTGCATTGATGTTATAGGAGTTGACTGGAGATGTGACCTGGTTGAAATACAATCACTACTTCCATCACACGTATTTATTCAGGGGAACCTAGATCCAGCTTGGCTTCATTTACCAACAGATCTCTTAGAAAAAAAAGCTGTCGCCTACTATAATGACTTAAGAGAGCGTGGTCTTGATTTTAAAAGATGGATAGCTGGTCTTGGCCATGGTGTCCTCATCCAGACTCCTGAGGAGAATGTTCGTAAGCTGGTGAAAATAATCCAGTCACAAAAAATTTAAATTAGGTTCCCACAAAGAAATCTTTGCGTAGCCCAGCTTTTTGAAGTTTTTCAAAGCAGCTGGGCACCATTCCAGTAAATTTAAGCTCCCCAGATTTATTTTGACCTATATCCTGAGATAAAATTTTATCTCCTTCCATATTTGATATTTCAGTCACTTGGGAAACGACTCTTCTCCCTTCTTTATCTCTTCTAATCTGAATAATGAAATCAACAGCGGTTGAGACTTGGTAGCGTAAAGCTTTAAGAGGAAGATCATGGCCTGATAACAAAAAAAGATTTTCTAACCTTGAGAGACATTCACCCGGGGAATTGGAATGAACGGATGTCATTGATCCTTCATGGCCCGTGTTCATCGCCTGAAGCAAATCAAAAACCTCGCCCCCTCGGCACTCACCAACAACAATTCTGTCTGGCCTCATACGCAAGGTATTTTTTAAAAGTTCTCTGATTGTGAGACCCTTTTCTGAACCTAAAAAAGTTCGAGCTTCAAGTCGAACGACATTAGATAGATTAAATTGTAGCTCTCTCGTATCCTCAATCGTAATCACTCTCTCCTTTTGAGGTATCTCTTGCAAAAGAAGATTTAAAAAAGTTGTCTTTCCGACCCCTGTCCCACCCGAGATGACTAAATTCATTTTAGCCTTAACTAATACCTTCAAAAATTCAACCCAAGCTGGGGTTAGACCAAAGAGATTGGGATTACTATCAAAGGATTTAATTGTTTTTAAATATCGTCTGATGGTAATCGCATGGCCTTCCTTAGTGTAATCTTGATGAATAAGATTCACACGACTCCCATCAGGGAGGTTACCATCCATGATGGGAAAATCTGAATTAAAAGGTTTTTTATTGTAAAGGGCGAGGTCTTGGCAAAATTTATCGATATCGGAAGGTGTAACTACGACATCTAACTTAATCAACTCCCCGTCTTTTTCTACAAATATGTTATCAAAACGATTTATAATTATTTCAGTGACTCCACTCAGTTTTGAAAGTTCAGTTATAAGATCTTGTATATTGTTTTTTGACATCTAAGGTCCCTACACTTTTTCAAATAAAAAGAAATCTGTTTCTTTAATACTGGCACCATAAGCGAGAAGATTCTGTGACATAATCAATTGGTCATTCGGAGAAACTAAGTGGTAAATTTGCTCAAAACTTAGACCCTGCTTTAAACAATGAGATAATTGTTCATGCCCAAGAAAAAAATTAAGATGAAAAACGATAAGTAGCAGCCAATCAATTTTCTCTGACCTGCCCTGAGACAAATTTATGATGGTGTCAATATCACTTCCAAATTGAAGGTCAATGTGAGCCGTGTCCTCTAGCAGTAAGAGCTCCATATTCGCCAACTTAAGATAAAATCCCAGAAGGAACAATCGAGAAAAACTGGTTACGGAATGATCTCTGAAACGAGTTTCAAAAACTTTAATTTCTTCGATGAGGTGCATGTGAGTTTTAAAAGAATAATCACCATAAATTTCTTTATGAAGAAATATACTTGCAATTCTCTCTTTAAAATTTGACCACCCAAGAACGTTAATAGCTTTTTCAAGATTTTGACCATCTGAAAACTCAGCTAAACTCATTTCAAAAATTTTATAGATCGCCCTATTATCTTTAATCACCTCAATAATAGAAGTTGCCGTAGGTGCTGTCGAAAAATTTGCCTTCATAAGTATTAAAAACTCATGAGGTAATGAAATATAAGGGAGTTTAATTCTGCTCATATATCCGACAATTTAAATCTCTTAATTAAAATTCAAAAGTATATTATAATTAAAACACGACAGGATATTAAATCCTAGGAATAATAATCTTATGGAATTACCAAAGTATAAAAATATTTCAATTACTGATTTTGAGAAAACTGAAATTGACCATTTCCTTAAAAAAGATATAAATCTTCATTCACCAATTGCCTTAGACATTAAAAAAATTAACTTTGAACAGCAGAGAGAGCTCATAGGATTGATTGAAAATTTTTTCTTCCAACAAAATATCTCTTACCTCTTCCCCTATCCCGTTTATTTAATTTCAGATCATGATCAAACGATGACAAGAATGCCACTCGTAAAAAACACATCTGAATTACCTCGTTTTTTTTCTCATAAGGAAACCAAGATTAATATAAAAGAATCGAGCGTACTGGATAAAAACAAGTTACTTCAAATAGAAATATCCAATGCTGACTTTCAGCAAAATAATATAGAAATAGAAAGTTATGCACAAAAACATAAAGAGATAAATAAACTTGAAGCCGAACGATCTTTTTATCGTACGCTTTTAAACAAAATCTCTAAGAGAAAGAAATAATGGAAAACAAAAATAAATCAAAGAATTCTGCAGGAGGAGACTTAAAAGGATTTGAAGATTTTATGGAAGGCCAAAACGATGAAGTCGGCCAGCTTAAAGTGCAAAAGCGAGAAGGAAATTTTGAGAGTTACAATTTACTTGAAAATGATTCAAAGAGATTGAATAAAATAAAAAACATTATGTCTCAAAAGATTCCATTCCTTTCAAAGTATGACCAATCATCACGGCTCATACTCGAGCAAAAAATTGAAATCGAAATATTAAAAAACAAACTGAATGAAATCTTCCAACAAGAATCTTCAGGTTATCAAAAATCAATCAAAGAAGTATTTGACTCATACTTCGGTCCTACCAAGAGCTAATTCTTGACAGTATTTAACAAAATAGGGCCACCTATATGCTTGAATTCTTCCTCGCTCATAACATCAATTTCATAACCATTTAACTGCTCAACAAGAATCTGATATATATATATAGCAAATCCATGAACATCTGATAGGCCAAACTTAGTTAGAAATTCCTGGGTTTTAGATTTCAAGATGGAATCGTCTATACCCTTTATAAGAAATTCTGCGCCATTTTTTATGAAATAAGTTTGGAAGAAAACTTTTAATTCTGAAACACTGACACCCATCTTACCCCGTGACTCTTCAAAAAGATGTCCTGAGCAAAAATTAATAAAGCTAGAAATCATAATAGCTTCAAAATCAATATTGTCGACTTCATAATTTAAATAGAATTGATCATTTAAAAGGTTGTCTGATTTTAACTTTTCAAGAGTTGAGAAAAAGGACTCTATGAAAGGTAAGGATTGAATAAAAGTCTCAGAGGAGTTCAGCCACATTTTATAAGTTTTTAGATTATTAATTTCCTGTGGTTTACTACTTCCATCAAATTTAAACGCTGGAAGCTCACTGTAAGAATGTTCAAGGAAGGAATTCCAATACATTCCTAAAAAATACGAAAAATCATCTTTTTCAAAAGGAGTTGAAGATAATATTTTTTTAAGCTTTTTCTGATTAATTTCAATAAGGCTGTGACCGACCTTAAATAAATCAAAAAAATCAAATATTTCAAAAATATTTTCACCTGCTCCACGTTTTTGAATCACATATTCAAATCCTAATTCCAGCTGAGAACGTGTTTGATGGCCAATTTTAGTCATCGCTAAACTTCCACTTTTCAATGCTCCAATAAAAGACATCCTCGCATTTACGAGGCGAATAAAGTTAAAATGTAAGAATTTAGCTCGCGTTTCGGATTTAACATCATTCAGAGCTTCTTTAATTTCATGAAGAGAAGCCTGATAGGCAACTAAAGATGTTGAGTGGAGGCTTTGGTTTAATGATAAAGAGTCGATTTGAGGAGTTAGTGTTTTTTTATTTTTTATGAACAAATCTATAGCATCAAAATTTAAAAAGCAGGCATTATACTCAAGGGATTCAAAATAATCTACGAAACCAAAATCCCTTAATCTCTCTTTTTTCTGCTGGTAATTATTTTCTTCCATGATTTGGTAAGAATCGACGATCATTTTAAATAAGAAAATATAAGCATGCTCAACACCAAGATCCGAATATAATTTCCGGATCATTTCCTTCAACTCAGTCGCAAGAGAGAAATCATCGGGATAGGCAATTAAAAGTTGATTATCTTCAGTTAAGAAATAATTATCATCATCGGGATATAATGGATCTTCTACGTCAAATGTTGAAATGCTTAATTGGTTTTTGATTGAAAGTAAGAAATCCTCACTTTTTATAAACTCCAACTGAATATCTTCATCAGGACATTTAGAATATACTTCTAACCAAAAATTTGCAGCTTCCGGATCAATTATATCTTTCTGCCAAAGGTCGATGTCCCTTAACGCCTGCCTCTGATCGTGTGAAAGTTTTGGTAAAATTAAGGCAAATTGATCTTTTGATGTATTCTGGAGAGAAACAAAAAGTGGTTGAATAGGAATCATGGAAAGGTCTCCACCACTTTCTACCAGCTTTTCTATGTCTTCAAATTTATTATAGGCCTGTGCCTCATAAAGAAGTTGGCTTAAAAGATCCTTTTTGATCATAGAATTAGTCATAGCTTTCCTTGGTGTGAGAACAATGTAGTTACTCTTTTTTACACTTTTTGGCCATTGTGACTCGCCAAAACACTATGCATTAAGTAGAATAAAACACATGAATTCAATTACAATAAGCACCATATCTGAGATTCCAGACCTCAGGGATCTTAAATCTAGGTTTATCGATCTCAAATCCATACTGTTTGATATGGATGGGACCTTATTTAACACTGAAAAATATCATGCGATTGCCCTAAAAAACCTTGGAGAGGAACTGAACATCCGTTCACCTCTAAGTGAAAAAGAAATGTTTCATTTAATGGTTGGTAAGGCAGATCATTTACTTTTTGATATTATTAAAGACTGGCCTCATTTTCCTGTTCATTTATCGGTAGAAGAATTTATCCAACGTAAAAACAATCATCTCCTCAATATTTTAAGTAAGACAAATAGCGAACAGTACTTCTCTGAAAAATTAAGATTTTTTTTAACAGAAATTAAAAAGAATAACTTTTTTATAGGGCTTGTAACATCCTCGGAGAAAATTATTACTCATGAATTATTAAAGTCATCTCAGATATCAGATCTTTTTAATTTTATCCTTACAAGAGATGATTCGCTTAAAGTTAAACCAGATCCATGGCCTTACCTTTACACGATCACTCAATCTCGTTTTACACCACAAGAGACACTTATTTTTGAAGATTCCCAAGTTGGAATTGAAGCCGCTGAAAAATCCGGAGCAAATGTCTTAAAAGCAAATTGGTATAGAGATTAAGGTTTCAGGATTGAAATAATCCATTGATTATCAGTATGGGGCCCATTTTCAATTTTTATTTTTTCAGATTTCGTTTTAAATGAAGTGTCAATTTCATTGGAAACATAAAACTCATTACCTAAGACGCTCATCAGATTATAAAGACCGGCATGCTCTTGCATATCGATCATATACTTTAAAAAGAGTAGAGGAACAGGGCCAGAGGATGATCCTAACTTGTCATACACTTTCATTTCTTTGATTGCATCTCGAGTCATAAATGACTTCAGTTTTGTAGAAAGTAAATTGAGTGTATTAAGGCTGAAAACATAATCATATTTTAGTTTGTTCATATCAACACTAACCAAATCAAGATCCTGCTCGGCACGAAGTTCTGCAGCCAAAAGAAAAGCGCTCCTCTGAGGTGCAAGCTTTGTGTTGATATTAATATTTCCAGTTGTTTTTGGAACCTCAGGAACGAGTGCGCCTTGTACTAGAGCTTCATTTTTAACTGTTGTTACTAATTTATCATCCGTTTTCAATTCCTCAGTAGCAAGCTTTGATATCTTTAAAGGCTGATCCATGACATGCAAATTTGTCAGTCCCTTATCTTCAAATTCTTTACCTGAGCCATAAAAGAATACGCGACCTTGTATAAAACGTTCCTGATAAAGTCTCGAGAGATGCTCCTTCATTGGGGCAAATAGCTTAAAGAGGGATTTATACTTCACTTCACGGTGGCGAAAAGCGATAGAAAAGCGTCTTAAACATCCAATCGCCTCACCATCAATGTTGAAGGAGTTAATGATGTTAGACTGCGAAAGTAATTGAAAAGCCTCAGGGTTGTCTGAGAGGCCAAATAATTCATCCTTTTCTGAGCAAATAAGAGTCATGAGATCAACATCACGCTGGCAAGTTTTCTTTAGAGATTCACTATATGAATTTTCA
>CANEVK010000135.1 GCA_947442115.1 Bacteriovoracaceae bacterium
GTGGAGTGTTTGGCCGCATGTGGAACTGCTCCAGCTCTCATGCTGAATGAAGATTATTATGAAAGTTTAGATGTACCAAAACTTAACGAAATCCTCGACCAAGCCTCAAAAGATTTAGCAGCAGGAAAGGTCGTAGGAAAAAGCACTCGTAAAGATGGAGTATGGCCATGATGTATAATAATGAGCACTTTGAGCCAGTCATTACAAAATTTGTTAACGAGCCTGGTTGTGAAACAATTGACTTCTACATTTCTAAGGAGAATGGCTATAAGGCGCTTGAAAAAGCTCTGAAAATGAAGCCAGCCGAAGTCGTAGATGAAGTTAAAAAATCGAATCTACGTGGACGGGGTGGAGCAGGATTTCCGACAGGAATGAAATGGTCATTCATGCCGGCCAATCCGGTGGATGCCAATGGAAATCCAAAACCGAAGTACCTTGTTTGTAATGCGGATGAGGGTGAGCCAGGAACCTTTAAAGATCGACTTATTTTCACTAAAACGCCTCACAAAATGATTGAAGGAATGATTATTGGAGGCCACGCCATCGGCTCTAGTAAAGGTTTTATTTACATTCGTGGAGAGTGGTTTAAAGAATCAAGACTTATGCAAAAGGCTATTGATGATGCCTATGCAAAAGGTTTTCTTGGAAAAAATATTCTTGGTTCAGGCTTTAATTTTGATCTTGTGATTTATTTAGGTGCTGGTGCTTATATTTGTGGAGAAGAAACGGCTCTTCTTAATTCTCTTGAGGGTAAAAGAGGTGAGCCACGATTGAAGCCACCTTTTCCTGCTCAGGTTGGTGCCTATGGAATGCCTTCTTGTGTGAACAACGTCGAAACTTTTGCTGCTGTTCCCTACATCCTTGATAAAGGCTGGGAAAAATACGCCAAGATGGGAACTGAGAGATCGGGTGGAACTCGTCTTATCGGAGTCTCTGGGCATGTAAATAAGCCAGCAGTTTATGAACTTCCAATGAATCTTTCGATTAATGAAATTATTGAGATCGCTGGTGGAGTTAAGGGAGGCAAATTAAAAGCTGTCATCCCTGGTGGTGCATCAGCTCCTATGCTTACTGCTGCTGAGTGTGATGTTAAGACGGATTATGATTCACTTGCGAAAGCTGGAACAATGGCCGGATCCGGTGGGCTCATTGTCATGAATGATTCCGTTAATATTGTTGAAGCCACTTATACTTTACTTAAATTTTACGAGCATGAATCTTGCGGCCAGTGTTCTCAGTGTCGTGAGGGGTCTCATTGGCTCGCCAGAATGTTTCATCGAATTTTAAATGGTGGTGGAACCCAAGAAGATCTAGATTACATTGCCAAGATTTGTGGAAACATGGCCGGTCAGACGATTTGTGCTTTTGCCGATGCTGTGACAGGCCCGGCGCTTTCCTCTGTCAAAAAGTTTCGTTCGGAATTTGAAGAACTAGTCTTGAAAGGTGGTCTGAAAGGGATCGGTAGAGAGCAATCCATTTCTCATAGAGTAGAAGGTGCCCATGTCTAATACAACTGAATTTGAAATTAAAAAGCCTAAAGTTGATCTGAACTATGCTTCAGAAAAAAAACCTGTGGCCTCAGATCCTTCACCGGAAGCGAAGCCTCTTCCTAAAGTTACAATTGATGGGAAGAGCTATGAGTTTAAGCCGGGCGATACCATCATGCAGGTGGCGGAACGATATAAAGTTCACGAAGAGATTCCTCGCTATTGTTACCATCCTGGAATGCCCATTGCTGGAACTTGCAGAATGTGTACCGTTGAAGTTGAGAAAGCTCCAAAACTCATGACCTCGTGTTCAACACCGGCCGCTGATGGCATGGTTGTTCACACACGCTCAGATAAAGTTCTCAAATCTCGTACTGGTGTGATGGAGTTTCTTTTAACTAACCACCCCCTTGATTGTCCGGTTTGTGATAAGGCCGGAGAGTGTGAGCTGCAAGACTATAACTATGAGTACGGTCCGGGCACATCAAACTTCAAAGAAGAGAAGAGAGTTTTTGAAGAAGCCACAACAAAAAAACTTTCAGATCAGGTCACTTTAAATATGAACCGCTGTGTTCACTGTGAGCGCTGTGTACGTTTTACAGATGATGTGACTAAAACCAATGATCTCGTCATGGTTAATCGTGGCTGGCATAAAGAGCTTCAAGCTACCACTGAGGCTGGACTGACAAATGATTATCAGGGCTGCCTTACTGATTTCTGCCCGGTAGGTGCTCTCACTTGGAATGACTTTAGATTTAAGAAGCGTTCATGGTTTTTAAGTAAAAAACCATCAATCTGCGACAGATGTTCTAAAGGTTGTAATGTTGAAGTTCATTCCGATGCAGAAGTTGTTTATCGATACGTTCCTATTTATAACGAAATGGTTAATGGTCACTGGATGTGTGATTCAGGAAGAAGTTCGTACAATGATCTTATGAATCCTATGCGCATCATCTCTCCGCTCATGCAGCACCAAAATGGATTACACTCAACGACACTCCAAGTTCTTTTAGGAGAACTTTCTGGTCATCTTAAAAACGCCTCTAGTGTTCAACTTGTGATCGGAACAGATGCATCAAGAGAAGAAGCTGCCCTTCTAAAAGATAAGTTTCCTTCGATCCTTGGAAAGAATCTATCCGTTTCTTATTTTAATGGTACGGCCGGGGTGAATACTTCAGGAGATGATAAAAAATTGGATAACCTTCTTAAAATGAAGGATCTCACTCCAAATACAAAAGGCGTTGAAGAGCAGGGTCTCACGGCCCTTTCTCAAGGTGAAGTGAGTGCTGATGTTGTCATTCTTTTTAGAAATGGCCGTGCTGGTGTTCCTAAAATGAAATCTGGCCAAAAATTAATTCTTTGGGGTGTTTGGAATCATGAAGAGATTAAAGCTCTTCCCTCTCAAAATATTCTTGGTGTGATCGCTGGACTTGCGACGATTGAAAAAGAAGGCAGTTTTAAAAATACTGATGGAATTGTTCAAAAATTTCATCCGGCCATCGTTCATAAAGGTGGCGCGGCTAGTGCTCATCAAGTTGTGAACATGTGGAAGTCTTTAAATTAAGTAAAGGTGAGTATGGAAAATTCATTAGTTTTTGATTTAACAATGATGATGGCCAAAATCCTTGTGATTCTCGTCGGAACTCTGGGTGTTGTGCCTGTCATGGTTTGGTTTGAGAGAAGAGGTGCTGCTTGGATGCAAAGACGAGTTGGACCAAATAGGGTTGGCCCTTTTGGATTGTTACAGCCTTTGGCGGATGCTATTAAGTTTATTTTTAAAGAAACTTTTATCCCTAAAGAGGCCAATAAATTTTATTATCTTATGGCGCCAATTATTGCTTTGATTGCACCTCTTTGTGCTTTGGCCGTTATTCCATTTGGGAGTAAGGTCATTATTAATGGTCAAGAGGTGATCCTTCAGGTTGCCCAAATGGATACTGGGGTTATTTTTATTTTGGCGTTTGCTGGTTTAGAAGTTTATCCAGTTATTCTTGCTGGTTGGGCTTCTCGTAATAAATACTCTGTTTTAGGTGCCCTCCGCGGGTCTAGTCAGATTGTTTCTTATGAAATTTCCATGGGTATTGCCCTTCTCTCTATGCTTGTTGTCTATGGAAGTTTTAATCCACATGACATGGTGGCTTGGCAACAAGGTAGCCTTGGTTTCCTTCCTAAGTGGGGAGCCTTCGTTAACCCGATTGGTGCACTTATCTTTTGGATATCAATATTTGCAGAAACAAATCGACTTCCCTTTGACTTGGCCGAAGGCGAGTCAGAAATTGTTGCTGGTTATCACCTTGAGTACGGCGGGATGAAATTCGCTGCTTTTTTCATGGCAGAATATGTGGCCATGATTATGGCGTCGGGTCTTCTAGCTACATTATTTTTTGGAGGCTACGGACTTCTTCCTGGAATGAGTGAGCTTGTGTCGATGATTTCAGCTCATTTTGGTTTTGGAGCTGTAGGAATGCAGAATACTAAAGCCGCCTTTGAATTTATTAGTTTTGCCACTAAAATCGCTTTTTTCATGTTTCTGTTTGTTTGGATTCGCTGGACTCTTCCACGATTCCGCTTTGATCAACTCATGGATTTAGGTTGGAAAATACTTTTCCCAATTTCTATTATTAACCTCGTCGTAGTAACTCTCGGAGTTTACTACTTTAATTCATAAAGGAGACTTTGATGGCAACGATCAATGTTTCTAAAAAGTATACTGTAAAAGAAAAAGCTTATTTGCCTGCAATCTTGATTGGTATGAAGATTACCTTGAAAAGATTCATACAAGGCTTCTTGTTCAGAAAGCACGATACGATTCTCTATCCCGAAAAGAAGCGGGATTATTCAGATCGCTTCCGTGGAATGCACTTCATTTCAGTCGACAAGAATAAGACAGAGAATTGTACCGCCTGTTATCTATGCGAGACCGTTTGTCCTGCAGAGTGTATTCATATTGTTGCCGATGAGAGAGATGAAGATCAAAACCCTTACGGTGTTAAAAAAGAAAAAAAACCTGTCAGCTTTGATATCGACTCTTTACGTTGTTGCTTTTGTGGATTTTGCGAAGAAGCATGTCCTAAAGATGCGATCAAGTTGTCGACAAATTATGAGCTGGCCGTTTCTTCAAGAGAGGAAGCGATCTATGATCTAGACCATTTAAAGCGTGATATGAATGGTAGGAGTGAAAAATAATGAGCTTACCAATAATTATTCTATGCTTGATTTCAGCTGTCCTTGCCCTCACCATGCTTTTTGCAAAAAGCCCAATTACGTCAGCTTTATGCCTCTTGGGTGTGTTGTTAATGACTGCTGGTATTTATGGTCTCATTGGTGAGCATATGATCGCGACGATTCAGCTGGTTGTTTATGCCGGTGCGATCATGGTTCTCTTCATTTTCTCAATCATGCTTCTTAATTTAAGTAATTCTGAAAATGATTTTAAAAAGAAACCTGCTTTGTTTATCTTTGGTATTACGATCGGCTTTACCTTGTTTGGTTTTTTTGCTTACTCCATAAAAAATCATTTCCAATTTCACTTACAAGATAAACTCTTAGGTATCTTTACTCCGCAGCTAGTTGCTCAGCTTGGTGGAAATTCCAAAGTTCTCTCCCATGCTTTGTACTCGCAGTTTTTTGTTTCTTTTGAGGTCATCTCCTTGGCCTTACTTGTGGCAATTGTAGGAGCGGTCGTATTAGCAAAAAGAAAAGTCGATTAAGGATAATTATGACAAATGAAATTTTAATTCAATTGCTTGCAGCCTTCCTCTTTACAGTGGGAATGCTTATTGTCCTCCTGAGAAGAGACACCATTATGATTTTGATGGGGATCGAGTTATTACTCAATGCTGCCAATCTATCACTGGTTGCTTTTTCAAAAGCTGGCAATATGATTGAGGGCCAGGTTCAGGTCTTCTTCATCATCACGATTGCTGCTGCAGAGTCGGCCATAGGGTTATCGATTCTTGTGAACCTCTATCGAAACTTTGGTTCGATTAAAACTACAACAGCAACAACTCTTAAAGGATGATTCTTGTGGAAAATATGAACTCTGTCTTGCCTGCACTCATTCTTATCTCACCTTTGATTGGTTTTTTTATTAATGGGGTTGTATTGCCTCTTGTCTATAAAGGTTTTGCTAAAACTCCTGCCAATACGGCCGGAGGGGTTGCAACGTCTTTTATAGGGTTGAGCTTTATTCTTGCAGTAATTTCATTTGCAAAACTTTCAGGAGCAGGGGGGACTAATCCTTCACTCATCATTAACTGTTTTGAATGGTTCAATTTTGGTGGATTGAACATTCCATTTGAATTGAGAATTGATAAGCTTTCCTGCATCCTCGTGCTGATCATCACAGGGATTGGAACTCTGATCCATATGTATTCTACAAGTTATATGCATGACGAGGAATGCGTTGGTCGTTATTTCTCTTATCTCAATCTTTTCTGTTTCAATATGCTTCTTCTCGTTATGGGTAATAATCTTCCACTTCTTTTCTTTGGTTGGGAGGGAGTAGGACTTTGTTCATATTTACTGATTGGTTTTTGGTACACAGAAACTGAAAAGGCCAATGCTGGGAAAAAAGCTTTTATTGTTAATAGAGTGGGTGATCTTGGCTTTTTGATTGGAATGTTTCTTCTCTTTAGAGAACTTGGAACACTTTCTCTTACAGAAATTAATTCGCTTCTTCAAAATCAAGAGATGATTGCTAAAATCATGCCCTCTGTAACATTGATTTGTTTATCTTTGTTTGTAGGAGCTACTGGTAAGTCAGCTCAGATGCCACTATATGTTTGGTTGCCGGATGCGATGAGTGGACCAACTCCAGTTTCTGCCCTTATTCATGCTGCCACAATGGTGACTGCTGGTGTTTATATGATCGCCAGACTTAATCCGCT
The DNA here is from genome assembly GCA_947442115.1 of Bacteriovoracaceae bacterium. Lineage (GTDB taxonomy): Bacteria > Bdellovibrionota > Bacteriovoracia > Bacteriovoracales > Bacteriovoracaceae > Peredibacter. The sequence goes on from CANEVK010000135.1 coordinate 6,377, forward strand.
TTTTGAGCTTTCGCCAATCGCCTTATCTGTTGTGGCCCATGTTGGTGCCATCACAGCGCTTTTTGCTGGTTCTATTGCTATTGCACAAACAGATATTAAAAAGGTTCTGGCCTATTCAACGGTTTCACAACTTGGTTTTATGTTTCTTGCCTGTGGAGTAGGGGCTTATCAAACAGCCGTTTTTCATCTTATGACCCATGCTTTTTTCAAAGCCCTTCTTTTTCTTGGATCTGGATCTGTCATTCATGCCTGCTCTGGTGAGCAAGACATGACTAAGATGGGTGCACTTAAAAAGCATCTTCCTCATACACATTTGACGATGCTTATTGGTTCCCTTGCTATCTCAGGTGTGCCTTTCTTTTCAGGTTTCTTTTCTAAAGATGAGATTCTTTACTCAACGATTGCTCTACCTGGTGGGGTTTCGTATCTTTTTATCATTGGTGTACTTACGGCCGTTCTCACAGCCTTTTACACTGGTCGTATGATGAGTCTCACTTTCTATGGTGATAAAAGATATTCTCACGAAGTTGAGCATCACCTCCATGAATCTCCAGCTCTTATGACATTTCCACTTTATGTGCTTGCCGGATTGGCAGCCTTAGGTGGTTTTTTAGGAGTCCCACACTTACTAGGTGATTATCTTGGTCATATGCCACACTATTTGTCTCAGTGGTTGAACCCTGTGGTCCCTACAAAGACTCTTCCGCTGGTTGGAATTAAAATTCCACTCCATGAAGGGCTTGTCATGCTTGGATCATCAGTCCTGGCCCTTTTGTCATTCCTTGCGGGGATCGCCCTTTTTAAGAAAAATCTTTTCGTGAAGGATTTGTTGAGTGCCTTTAATCCCATCGAGAAGATTCTTTCTAATAAGTATTATGTTGATGAGTTATACGACATGATCATCATTTTACCTGTTCGTAAGATATCAGAATTTTCAGCTGCTATTGTTGATCGTTATATTGTGGATGGTGCCGTTAATGGTCTTGGCGCTCAAATTAAGAAAATTGGCTCAGGACTAAGAGTGTTACAGACTGGTGATATCCAGTCATATGCTCTTATGATGCTGATTGGATTATTAGTGGCTGTTATTTTTATTTTTAAGGTTTTATTCTAAGGAATGGCGATGGAAACAATTTCAACTCTTTTGACCTGGATCATATTTACTCCTTGTCTTTTTGCTCTCCTTGCAATGCTTGTACCTACGGCATTTGAAGGCAGTTTGCGAAAATTAACACTGCTACAAACTATTGTGAGTGCTGTGCTTGCGACTATCATGTATTTCAATTTCGATGGCGCAATAGCTGGACCTCAGTTGCAGCATTTTATGTCATGGTTGCCTGA
>CANEVK010000136.1 GCA_947442115.1 Bacteriovoracaceae bacterium
TCATGCTGATGGGGATTGATGGTCCTAATTTTTCCTTGATCAGCTCAAACGTTTCCAAACAGTGCAGAAGATAGAGATCCTTCTTCTTTAAAACACGTCTGAGCGGAATACCATGAAAAGAAATAACTAATTCATTTATATCATTGTGGCCTTCAAGGCTCTCGCGAATTTTTCGAACAGAGTGATCGATAAAAGCTTTAGAGCGATGATATGAACTGACCACTGTAAAAGTAGGTATATTGACCCTTCCCTTAAACTCTCCGCCTAAAGCATCCACAACAGAACCAATCGTGGCCTCAGAATATTGAGGGAATTGTGGTAAAACCAATACTCTTTGCGCCCTCGACGAAACATCCTCTTTTTCCCAAGCATTAAGAACTTCACTGGCACGTGGAGAAGAAAGTAAAAAGATGTGATTAAGCTCTAGATTTGGATCTAAAAGCGGCTTAAGGCTTTGTGCTACTTTGTCCGTATTGGTAATTAAGGGAAAACCATCTTTTTGCAAGATTCTAGAATAGGCTTCTGCTGATTTTTTTGGCCTGAAAGGGAGGACAAAAAGGTTCAGTATGATTTTCCAAAGTAAGGGATTAATGTCGACCACCCGGGGATCACCGAGAAATTCTTTAAGGTAAGACCTAACATCTGAAACTTTGGTACTTTTTGGGGATCCTAGTTGACCCAGAATAACTTTAATTTTTTCACTCATAGGCTAGACTTTATGTCACACATAGCGGTAAATGACTAGAATCAAAGCTTATACAAGGTGTATATCATGGCCAAAAAGCATACTTTCCAAGGTCGAAAAGATAAAGAATTAGGCACTGTGAGCCTATTGGGCAACACAAAAACAGAATACCTAGCAACATATGCTCCAGAGGTCTTAGAGAAGTTTCCCAACAAAAACCCTGAAAACGATGCCTGGACGAGCTTCATCTGTACCGAATTTACTTCATTGTGCCCTAAAACAGGTCAACCTGATTTTGCTAAAATATTTATCAACTATATTGCCGATAAAGAAATGGTTGAATCAAAGTCTTTAAAAATCTACCTTTTCAGCTTCAGGAATCACGGTGACTTTCATGAAGACTGCGTTCAAAAAATCTGCAAAGACCTCTTTAAGTTAATGAAGCCTAAATTTCTTGAAGTTATGGGTGATTTTACCCCTCGCGGAGGTATTGCTATATTCCCTTATGCCAGTATGGATAACGGTCAAAAGGAATACAAAAGTCTAAAACTATCTAGGATGGCAAATTACGCTCCTGGAAAATATGGAATGGACCTCTCCAGACTTTACTAATAAAATGAAAAAAAAGGGATAAATATGCTTGGATTAGGAATGGGCGAACTCGTAGTTATATTACTTATAGTCGTATTGATGTTCGGTGGAAAAAAACTCCCTCAACTTGGAAGTTCACTAGGTGAATCTATTAAAAACTTCAAAAAAGGGATGAAAGGCGATAACGATACGGATAAGAAATCTTAAAACTTATTCACAACTTTTAGAACAACCGATTCATTGTCTCGAATTGTCTCAATCTCTTCAAATAACTTGTGAACAATTTCATCATAACTTGCAGACTTACCAGAGTTCATAAGAATTTGCTGAATATATCTTGAGGCGCGATCAATCAGCTTATTATTACTAGGGCGAACCCAGCTCATCACATTTCCTTGATAGCGATCAAGAAGCCCCATAACAAGGGTCGAATGAGAATTTAAAATCATCTTGACCATTAAATGGTTAAAAAGAGGGTCAGTTCCCCAATTAAAGCTCACCTTCTCACTTAAGCATTCAAAACAAACAGTCCCATTATCATAAGAAATTTTAAAATCGATCGTTGGGATTTCTTTTGTCCTCGATTTTAGTCCGTGTGAAGAGATATCAAAACCGAGTAATTTTTCTAACCCTATTCTTCCATCAAGTTCAGGCCACTCAACTGGTCGAGGTTTTCGCCATAAAAGCTCACTCCAACCTTGGGCTGAATTTTCAGCATCTTTAATAAAAAGATAGCTCAAAGAATGGTCATGCCCATGATCTAGCCTATTTTCAAATGATCTTAGTGAGAATGTTGGAGAACGCTCTGTCGTATCGGTTAAGATACTTATCCCGAGGTTTGAGTCAGAAATATAATTTAAATACTTTTTAGACTTATAAAGATTCGCCTCAAGTGAAGTGAAACTTTCAATTAAACGATAGTCAGTACTGGTTAGCCTATCGAGATAATCTAAATAAAATTTTATAAATTTTTCTTTAGTCTGATGCTCAAAAAGCAGTCCTACTCCAATCGCCAACATCAAGACTGTTGAAGCTTGCATGCGAGTCGAACCCGAGATCGCCATCGGACCTACAGTCAAATTAACTTTTTTAATAGTCTGATTTTGTATAACGTCTCTAGACCTTTCAATATTAAGCAAAAGATGGTCGGGATTGCAGTAGAGGAAATAAGGAGATCGGTTTGATATTTTTGATGCCAATACCGTTGCACCTATAACAAATGGGGTTTCCCCTCCCTCTGTAGGAGAAAGAAGTAAATCATTTTCTCCGAAACCTAACTCTTTTAACTGCCTCTCTCCATACTCAACTTTATCTTCAAAACTCTCCACGGACTTTATTAAGGCAAAGTCCCCGCCGGCCATAAAAGAAATTATCTGATTAGTTTCACCAAATTGTTGGCGATAAAGTGTTTCTAAAACAAGACTAAGCCTACCCGTTGCTCCACAACCACACATGAAAACTTTATGTCCGGACTTAAGAGTCTGCTGAATCGCCTGGCCCATTTCCCAGATTGTTTCAACTTTATCCCTCATGCACATAAGCGCCTGAGCGTCCACTTGCTGAAGGATTTTTAAGGCTGCTGACACATCATTTTGTACTGTTTGAGATAGATTTTTGGTGAGAGGGTGAAAACTCTCCGTCACAAGATGACCCAATTTGAATTGATCCGCAATTGATAAAAAGTCATTCGCTTTAGAGTTGGCCATGTGAAATATTTCCAAGTCAATAAACGACTCTGGTCCTTATTGATCTTTTGAGCTTACTAATTTCCGCCGCCAATAAATCCACTTGAGAAGAGTGAACATCCATCACAAGATAACCAATTCGATTATCTGTAGACAGATACTGCCCCTCAATATTTGCTCCTGCTACGGAGATAATTCCGTTGATTTCCCCTAAAACCCCGGGCTCATTCTTGTGAACATTGAGCATTCTCGAGGTTCCCATTTTTACGGGTAAATCGACATTAGGAAAATTAACAGCACCAGAGGTTGAACCAATTTTTAAAAACCTTCTAAAACTTTCTGCCACCTCAGCACCAATTGATTTCTGAGCTTCTTCTGTGCTCCCACCTATATGGGGTGTAAGAATGACATTACTGAGTCCCTGCAAGGGAGAGACAAATTTTTCTTTGTTAGAAGCTGGCTCCACAGGAAAGACATCCACGGCACAGCCCGCAATATGTTTTGATTTGAGGGCCTCAACTAAATCCTCAATAACCACGACTGATCCTCTACTCGCATTGATGAGGTAACTTCCCTTCTTCATTTTTAGTAATTGATCTTTCCCAATCATATTCATGGTTTCAGGAACTTCAGGAACATGGAGAGTCACAAAATCTGACTCCGCTAAAAGTTCACTTAGATGAGATGAGGATCTTGCATTACCCAAAGGGAGTTTTTTTACAGTGTCAAAAAATATAACTTTTAAACCCATGGCTTCGGCTAAAACACTGACCTGGCTACCAATATGGCCATAACCTATAATTCCAAGAGTTTTTCCTCTCACTTCTTTGGAGCCTTCTGCAGATTTCACCCACTCCCCAATATGGGCCTTGGAATTTCTATCCCCTAATTGTCTAGAGAGTGCAATCATCTCGGCAATCACTAGCTCTGCGACACTTCTCGTATTGGAGTGGGGAGCATTAAAAACAGCGATGCCCTTTTCTTTTGCCGCAGCTAAATCAACCTGATTTGTGCCGATACAAAAGCAGCCAATACAAGAAAGATTATTCAGTGATTCAAGGACTTTTTTAGTGATTTCAGTTTTTGATCTTATCCCAACGGCCGTATAGGGGGGAAGAATTTTTATTAATTCCGCTTCATCCGGAGCATGAGTGAGCAGATCGACTACAAACCCCTCGGCTTCTAATCTTTCCTTAGCGATAGGGTGAATATTTTCAAGGAGTAATATTTTTGGTTTTAAATTGGCGTTTGTCATGCTCAACATTTTAATGAAAATCTAATGAAATTAGCCAGTAAATAGCTGATATTTTTTAAAATAATTTCAGGTTTTAATACAAAGTAAAGTACTTATCTAAACCGGTCAGAATCTTCTCAATCTTAGGAAATGGCCCTGGAAACTTTAAGGCTTCCAATTCAGAACTAATCATGTGAGATCTCATGCTTTCATAACCCACCACATACTTTAATGAATAATTATTCAACTGGTCCCGGTTATAAAAAGCCAAATAGACTCTGGCCTCCTCTGAGAATTCCTTTCCTTCAAGGTATTCTTGAAAAAACGAGAGAAAGGCAAACTTAAAAATGGCCCGCTCACCGGGTTTATCTGCCTCGTGTAAAAGAAATCGGACGTTGGCAATGTAAGACTTCTCATCGACAAAGAAAATATAGTTGATGGGAGCATCATAGATAACCCCATTGTCTTTTGTTGAAAAGATGGGGTTTCCATCGCAAAAAACTTTGACTTGCTCCTGAGTACATTTAGAACCAGGTAGTAGTTTTAAAATTTTATTTCTTGAAAGCAGTGCTTTTCTGGGAATTCTTAGGCCCTCTATATCAGCTTCTATTTCGAGGTCTCCGGAAAACTTACCCTGCATTTGTTTTAAGATAAATTCCTTATCAACCTTCTTCATTCTTTCAATCCAAAGTTTATTTCCAAGCCAGGCAAGACTGAGGAGAACTAAAACGATGGAAAGAACCTTTGAAATCATCTGGCCATCAGCTATTTTTTGCTTCAAGGCTTCAGCTTGCTTTTTCATCAACTCTTTTTTCTTTTTCCTTGCTGCGTTCAGGCGCGCTTTTTCAAGAGCCGTTAAAGATATAATTTGAGTTTTATCAGGATCAAGGATAGGAACCTCTTCTGGCTCTTCTGATCCCGAGGGGGTGGGAAGAGGTAAAGAACTATCCGCATGCTTAGTCAATGTGAGGAAAACCATATCGCCTAATCTGACGGATTCCTCTAAAAGAAGCTTTACAGGCCTATTTTTCGCAAGCTTTTGCTCTACGAGATAAGTTCCATTCGTACTTCCTAAGTCAACAATCTTCCAAACATCGTCTTCGTAAAAAATTTCAACGTGCTTCTTACTTATCGAGGGGAGTTTAAATGAAATATGGTTTGTAACTGCAGAACCAACTGTGAATCGTTCTTGATTTATCTTGTAAAAAACAGTGTCTAAAAACTCAACTTCAACTTTGATAAACATAAATTAAAATAGACCCAGATGGATTGAAGACATAAAAAAAGGGAGCCCCTGCTTGGCTCCCTTCTTTTCGGCATCCGTGCCTTTGAGAGTGACATCCTGTCACGTCTTACATTCATTATACCTAAAGTTTTTTTTGAACAAAGGAAAATATCAGCAGGCAAACTTTTCCAAGGGATATTATTTAACAAACTAAAGACACTACTCAGGAATTTGCCTTATTGATAATTAAAATATTACAATCAATGCAAGTAAGACCCTGAAAAGTATAGAATACTGGAGTGTTTTAGATGTCAAAGAAGTTAAGTCGCAAATCTAACCAGGAAGGACTGATTAAACCATTCACCTACTTCCTTCCCTCTCCTCCATTAAGAAAATCGGGGTACCGAGAAAAAGAGTTCGATAAAATCTTACAGGGTTTTCTGCAATCGGGGTTTAGTATTATAGACCTAAAATTACAATCTTCCGAGAATGGTGTCTTTGTCTTCATGATTTTAAAGGCAAAAAATAAGAAGATTATGGAACTAGATCATGATTTATGCCTGCATGAACAATTTAAACTACAAGATAAGCATTCTTCACCGGATATCGAACTGGATGAGGAAGATGAGTAGTTTATTTTTTCTTTTGATTCTTTCTGGTTGTTCATTTTTTATTCAAAAAATCGATTCTGAAATCGTAAATCAGAAGAATTATTTAAAAAACATTCCTGAAAAAAAGACTTTTTGCCCTCTCGATAGAAGCATCCATCAGCAAGTCATCAATGCCAATTCAAAGTCTCAAGAAATTTTTGAAGATTTCACCCAGAAGAATCCCCAGTATCATTTTATTGATCGCCTTATTTTTTGGTCCCTGATTCAAATGTCAATCAGACCGGATCAGTCATCTCCGAGCTCTCGTCTGCAAGTTTTAATCTCACATAACAAGTCTCCCTTATATCTTGATTTTTTTTCTGAAAATGACGAGGCCCAATATCCCTTTTTATATGGGCTTGACTGGATTGGAAAAAAATTTAAAGCCAAGAACCTAGAGTTCTATGCAAAAATTTTGGATAACGAATTATCTCAAAAATTTAAAGTCGAAAAAGATCTTGAGATTTTTCTTGAACTCAACAAAGAAAAGTTAAAACAAGACTCAGCTTTAGCGCCTTTTTTTGTCAGAGGCACAGAAGTCCTCAAAGAGGGCGAGCGAATACCCTTACTTAATTTTACTCAACTGATCAAAGTCTATCGTAAGAATGAATCAAAACAAAAAATCATCGTTAACACAATCCTCAATCAATTCAAGACTGATATGAACCAAGCAGGTTACTGCAATTATGATTTTAACCTTTATCAAAATTCAATCTTCCTGATTGACCAATCGATGCCTGTCTCAAACATATTTGGTCTGGCCACAATTCAAGATACTTTTATGGCGTCCACGACTCAAAAGATTGATCAAATCCAGGCGATAGACTCCCTCCCCCTTTTTTACGGCTCTTCCAAGGTAAGAAGCTCTGCTATTTGTATGGTAGAAAAAGATGACTCATTTATCTGGGCCATTTCTAATTTAAGCCGAGACCCTGGACAACATCTCTTCCATTTAATTAGATACGGACTTGCCAGGAGCCAAAGGATTGAGGATGTTGATAAACTCATTCGCCACTCGAGGTATCTTTTTTTATCTGATCCTTTAAGGCTTATTATTGAATCAAATCGAAGTCGATCAGATCAAATTGAAAATCTTCTTAAACTCAATGTTCCCGTTTACAATGCCGACAAACTAGGAAACATTTGGTCTTTCTCAAAATTTAAGAATACCGGAAGATTCATTATAGATGATAGAAATCAAGGCTCATTTTCGTGCAAATAACCATCTATGGGCAGGCCTCTGGAAAATCAATCTTCTTGAAATATGTCTCTGAAGACTTATCCATGACCTTATTAGAATTTTTAACCAAAAATGGAATTACGATTGCTTCCTCTTGTAATGGGCAAGGGGTCTGTAAAAAATGTTTGATTCAAAATGATTGGTTAACTTGTGAACTGACGCTCCAAGAATTCATGGAGCGTCAACCAGATGGAAAAATTTTAATCTCTTATCTTTAAAACTGCCAAAACTGCCCTCCTATAATGGTGTTAAAGCCTTTCGAAGCAGCGTCTGATTATAAAAATAAATAAACACATCCAAGTGATCCTTTAAACGCAAAGGGTCCTTGGTTGTGCACCAAGTTTTTCGAATAAGCCGATTAATATTGGCCCTCATCATGGCACAAGTATGATTCACGATAAAGA
>CANEVK010000137.1 GCA_947442115.1 Bacteriovoracaceae bacterium
ATTATTACGCTTTATCATATCAATCGTCGTCGAAAGCTCTGCAACCATCAATTATGAGGTTCTAAATTGAAAACCTTCTACCGTCCTGAAATGAGTGTGGGTCTTTTGGATTCGTTTTCTCCTTCGGCAGGGAAGCCGAACAAATTCATTGAATATATCCAAAGAAATGATATCAAAGTCGATAAGCTAGATGACTTATCTATGTCTAGAGATAACAAGGAGTCATTGATATGCCAAGCAGATCAAGCACGATTAAAGTAGCTCAAGAAGCAAATAGACTTGCAAAGATGGGTAAAACTAAAGAACAGATTGCCGGAACTCTAGGAGTCTCTCCATCCAGAGTAGATGAGTACCTTGCTAGGAACTCACATGCCTTGTCATGTGAGGTTTGTCATGGGTTCGGAGTTAGAGACAGATTATCAACGGGCTCAAAAAGCCCAATTTGCTCATCAGATTAAAGAGCATAACAATAAAACCCATTCGCCCGATACCTCTTTCCCGCTACGTCATAGTTGATTCTCAATCGCAGTTTCGTTCGCTCACCCTTTTCTCCAGGCTCAATCACAAGAACGTCCTCTGGATTCATGAGTGAAAAGGAGATACTTTTTTCAAGTTCATCAACAAAAGAGTGTGTGGCCTCGAGTGTGGTATCTCCATTGATCCCAAAGACAGTCCCTTCGTAATCAAAAGTAAAATAAGCCTTGTCGTTTGAGTGAGCATATTTTTCTTTTTTTTCTACAAATTTCCCATCAATCCTGTTTGATTTTATCTTGCTGCCTTCTGTTGCCTCATGGAGGGCCTTACGTAATTCTCTGGCCATCAAAAATAAATCCTCAAAATGACCAAGTTTGAAAAGATCATCTTTTTTGTCTGATTTCTTTTCTAGAGACTTATTTGTTATTTCTTTCCATCGTGACAAATCGTTGATGAGTTCTTTCATATTCTTGTACCGATGCTGCACTAGAGACGTCGTACATTTGAAGAGAATGTATTCAAACAATTGATTTATTGTTTTAATTTTATCACTTTGATGAAGTTGTTTATTAAAGTAGGGGAATCCCCCTGCGTAGATCTCCCAGATCGTGAGACCAAAGGAATAGATGTCACATTGAAAATCCGGCGCTTTAATTTCTTTATTGAGAAGGCGAGGATCACCATATATGATCGTTTTAGAGAATTCATGCATATGATTCAACTCATCTTTGAATGAGGTCCCTAGATCGATTAGTTTTGGGAATTTATCAAAGCTCAAGATAACATTGCCTGGTTTTATATCATTATGAATAATTTTATTTTTATGAAGATAATTAACACAATCAGCGAGTTCAGCGATTATTTTAATTTTCTCGACCAGCATGAGAGTTTTTTTTCCAATAACAGCATCAAGTGATTCACCCTGAACGTATTCAAATATGAGACATTCATTTTCATGTTTTTTATTTTTCCCAACGTATTCTAAGACCTTTACAAGATTTGGGTGTTTCAGTTCTTTCTGATTTAAGTATTCGTTGACGTTGGCATTAACTTCAAGGGGTATTTTATTGATTTTAACAGCGACGTGCATTTTTCTTTTGAGATCGTATGTAAAATAAACTTCACCGAATGTACCGGCACCTAAGCGGCTTATCGTTAAAAATCTATCATTTATAATGGATCCAGGTAAAAATTCACTCATAGTATTCTCAAACTTTTAGGGACAATATTAGAATCTGAAAAGCTATCCATTCAATACAGGGCTCGATAGAGTCACATTTTTTCTGATTTCAAATTTTATAAAAAGGAAACCTTTGTATTTTACCCTTCCCTTTAACTTGTATTTTGTTAATAACTCCATTTTTATTTTCAACAATCTCTAATTCTATTTTTTCTTTAAAGTATTTTAAAAATTGTCTTATGCCTTTAACTTTCGCATCCGCATTAAGAGCTCCAACGGATCCATCGGGTAGTGTGACATGGATATAAGGTCTTTGTCCAAAACCTCCAGGTGCGATTACGTCCTCGTCACTTGCGTTGCTTGAAGCTATGTCTTCGCATCTTTTAAGGAATTCATTCCATGTTAATGTATCGCTTTTATTCGCTTCGGCCATCAATTTGTCATCCATCGCAGCTTCATCATGCTGTTTATCAAGATCTAGAGTTTTAATCTGCGTAGACCTTGTGTTTTCTTCCCATTTTAGATCAATTGTTTCTATTGGTATTTTAATGCTTCCGACCTTACTTATTTCGTTGGCTCCAATGAGATTAAGAAACTCGCTCCACGCTTCATTTCCAACGATTACTTGAATCTTTCTTGCAACTTCAGAGCATACTATATCACTTTCTCCAAGGTCATTACCAATCGAATAGTACCCTTTACCTTTACGAATAGGACGGGGGAATAAAAATAGATTAAATGGATGAATGAGCCTTATGAATCTTTTTGAATACCATTCTTCATTTTCAGGAATTCCTTTCTTTACAGAATAAATATGACATAATTTCCATCTACCACCATCGGAGCTGCGAAAATTACCTGGGTCAGCATTTTTTTTGCTCCAGCAATATAAGCTTTCCCCTTCTCGAGCGCCTATATCTCGAAGCGGTATATCTTTTTTAAAAAGTAATTTCTCAAGTTCCAGCGAGGATTTAAAGTTTGACTTAAGTTGGTTATAGATCCAAATAGCAGGCGCATTATCGCAATTATACAATCTGTTTTGAAGAATTCCAGTCGGTACTCCTCGCGCGCTTGTACCACTACCTAAGCTTCGTACAAAAAAATTAATTTCGCCCATATGCAAAGATTTAATTCCTCGATGAAAATCCAGCATTTTTTCTTTCCCTGGAAGGTTCTTTATAACGAATTCATTGAGAAAATCTTCAAGTGATCCATTCCATTGTTTTGGACATTCTAAAATTGACATCTCTAGCTCCACTTCATTTTTAAAAATGATTTATCGGCAAAAAGTCTAGATTAATAAAAGATCAATCACTCAATTTTTGAGCAACTTCCTTGAATTGCTTTTTGTGAGTCAATTTCACTTTGTGATACGTTTAAACGATATTTATTTTTGATCCTCATCCAATGCTTTATGTACCGACAAGCATATTCTTTGTTGTTGGGAAGCCACTTCTCAATGCTTTTGGCACCTTTGCTCCGGTTATATTTTTTATTTGTGATGACAAGATTTTCAGGATCATTAGCAAACTTCTCCTTCTTTTCTTTTGACCATTCCGCTCCACCTGAGTCGTAGGCATGTTTTAACGGGATAAGATGATCTACATCTGCTTGCTTAATGTCTGTTATAACTTCGGGGTAGTAATAGTCATCCCATGCACCACCCTTGATTTTGCACCCTTTTTTTGAACTAAGGATCGGCGTTTTTGACCGAGCTTTTAGAATTTCCTCCCTGGTGTTTAGACAATTTTTGTCCAAGTCAATCCAGTGTTTCCATTCTTTACGCACATATTTAGCCTCGGCCAAGGATGGAAAGGTGAGAATCAGACAAATCTGGAGGATGGCATATTTCATGATGTTAGTTCATCGTCTTAATGGGTTATTTAATTTAATTTTGAATCTTTTGATTGCTCGGCCGGTACTTCTCATTCCCAGCTACAAAGCGATATCCTTTTTCTTTAGAAGGACTTCTTTTAATTCCTTTTTATTCCTGATCGCTTTGATCTCTATGTCATGATCAATCAGGTCCCAATTATTGAAACCAAGATTAATCGCCTTAATTAAGATCTTTGTTGCCCACTCAGTTTCTGACTGGGTCGCGAGGTAACAGGCATAATTATAACAGCTATTAGTAAAGTTCAGGTCGCAACCCTCGCTTGAAATATCCTACCTCCTCAGGGGTACTGTTTTGGACATTTGAATCTTTTCTATTGTTCCATCCGGCATAATCACAACTAGGTCCATGTCCCGCAAGACAACCTTTTTGGAAGGCCTGTACATCCTTGAACATCAATCCTCTGGTGTAACAATCTCCTGGGATTTCCTGAGAGCATGAGGACAACTCTTTCCTGGCACTCTGGACATCTTGCAGTCACTTTATCTTTTAAATTACATTCATTCACATGAATGACCATTTCATCAAATTGCCTTGTCTCTTTATTTATTCTTGCCACAAGAACCATTACATTCTTTGACTTGCTCACTGCGCCCCCCTTGGTTAAAAAAATCATCTCACAAGGTATGGACAAAAAATGACTAGCTTTAAATTCTTGTTTTATGTTGGCATAGGCAGGTGTTTTAAAATCAAATCAAATCAAATCAAATACCAAATGTTCCCGCACCGGGGCATGAAGCTTGGCTTGCATTGGTTCTTCCTGCGCTTGTGTTAAAGTACTTATCCCCGCCAAGACCTTCCAAGTAATGATAGAAACCAGTGAATTGATTTGAGACATTTCCTGTACAACCTGCAGGGGTTTTAGTTGTACAGCTTCGGGTATAACGGCAGGTTGTTCGAGTACCTTCTCTGATAGAAATATTACATGCGTACACACAAGTGTGACCTTTGTCATAAATGGTCCAAGCACTCCAGGCACTACACCCAGAGCAGACTGGTGCAGGAGCTGGAGGTTCGCACTTGAGTTTAATTTTACCCGACTCAACAATAAGAGAGTAGGTAGAGCCGGCCTGACATACCTGTGTATTAGTATCAATGAGATTTGCTGGATATTGAAGTATTTGTTGGTTAATCGTATTCACAGAGGACTGAAGAGTGGCAGTATCAGTCATAATCATACTGATAAGTTCAGTGAAGCTTTTACCATTAAAAGTACAACCTGGTTTATTGGGATCATAAACCCCTCCAAGTTGTGTACATATATTACCGTTCATGTCTGCGAGATCAACACCACCTCCACTACCATTGGATGAACATGAATTTATAACCCTTGCTGTAAGGGCATCTGTACAATCTTGGCAGATAATCCATTTTGTTGTAGACCAGGTGTTTGGTCCCGAGAGGAGAAGTTTATTGGCCCCCGTACAACTGGCCATAAGGGCCGCACTATCAGTGTTTTCGATATAATTTTTCTTACAGAGATTAGCGTTTAAGCTGATCTCTTTTTTTATTGTGCGTCCGCCATAGGTCGTTTTCTCTGGTTTATTAAATGTCACTTCAAAAGTCGCTAGGGCACTAGATCCATTACTCCCATTATCATCGATATCTTTAAGCACCATGGATTTAATTTGAACTTGTGGCCCCGCTGTCACAGATGCAATGAATTTTGGGGAAAAGACTCCGCCGATAACCTGATAGACAAATAGTATCGGATCACCTTCTTTTTTTGATCCAAAGGTTGCTTCACAATTATTAGGATTTTTTAAGACATCATTAATTTGATTTGTGAGTAAAGAGATTTCATCCTTGGCTTCAATAGTCTTTGCCGCTTTATTAGAGTTTTCCATCAGCCGCATAACTCCGAGAGAGATTCCCCCTAGAAGACCTGCGGCGACCATGATTTCTACCATGGACATACCGCTCTGGAAGAGAATGGAAGCAGACTTTTTCATCATTCCATTATGACGTAGTTCCCAAAAATTACTATTAAAATTTTAACCAGCATGAGTAAAAGTCACTACTTAGTCCTCCATCAGATTTGCACTCCAACTGCCAATAATTTTTGATAGTATCAATCGATAGTTGAGCGTAATTTTAATGGCTTAACAACGAAGAAATGGAACCTCTTTGAAAATACATGAAGTTCGATCATAATAGAATTGGGTGGAAATGTTTCATTCTTCATCAAAGGTTTGTGCAAAATGAAAACTTTAAAAACTCTGATACTCACCTCCGTTATTACCTATAGTGTACAATCTCTTTCTTATGTTCAACTCCAACAACAATCGACGGTAACCATCCAGAATGGTACTTCCGTGACCCAAACTTATCCAACGACCCAAACAACAACTACTGCAACTCCTATTAGGGACGATAGTATCGCTGTTGCAAACATAGATTCTAGTGCTTTTGGTTCCACAACAACCTCTAGCATTTCAAGTGTTCCTCAGTTTGGGGTACGAGATATCAAAGTCACTACAGACGGGAAATGTAAAATAGGCTCAATCACGAGGGCCTATTTGAATAGTCCTTGTGCTAAGGTGTATGGACCAAATCCTCCTAGCTCCACAGGCACAGCTGTTGGAACTTCAACTTCCATCAGTAGCGGATTAAGTAGCTCATTACAGTCGGCTATGCAATATGCCCCAGCGATGGATGCTGAGCCTAGCTCTCAGCCAACTGCTCCGACTTCTTCTGCGACTGAGTATCAAACATCAAGAGAGATTTTTTATTAAATTATTAACTCGATTTTTGTTGATTTGAATAAAATTAAAAAACGCTATTTTAAACGACCGATGATAAAAAGATATTGCAGGTAGTAATCACTGTAAAAATGCAAATGTAGGTTTCTAGATTTTATTCAAATATTAGAAAATATCTGCCATCTCCTTAAACCTTGCATACGCATTAGCAAGTTTCATCTGCTTAGGACTTTTGCAATCCACGGCAAAGATCGCAGGAGAGCAAACCATGATAAAAAGGCATTGGGCCCTACTCACGGCCACATTCAATCTATTGCCGGAGTAAAGAAAATCTAAACCGCGTGGCGCTTCCTCAGGTGTCGAAGTGGTCACACTATAAATAACAACAGGTGCCTCTTGCCCCTGAAACTTATCCACAGTCCCAATACTGATATTGGGGAAAGCTCGTTTTAAAATATTCACTTGAGCATTATAGGGGGCAACAATCTTGATATCACTTTCTGTAATTTGAGCAGTATGCTTTTTCCTTGGTGATGAACCTCTTCAATGACTAAGGCCTTGTTCGCATATTTACTTGTCCCTTGAATAATTTGCGCCTCATTACCTGCAATGGATTTTCGCATCTCCAACTATGTAGTCCAACGCACTGACTTCGCAACCATCTGGATGAGAACCTTTAAGGGGTTGAGTCAGCTGAGCGCCATCTCCTAAGAGAATAATATTTTTTGTACAGTGAGCGATAGCGAGAAGCCCAGTGAGGGAGAATTGTCCGGCCTCATCAATGACAAGATAATCTAATCCCTCTCTTGGCATAGTGGCCCAAGTAAAGTCTGTGCAGCCAATCACGCATGAAGTGCTTCCTGCAAGTTCGGCTTTAACATCATTTCCACTTTTAAGATAAGTGATGGCATCATTTTCTTTGTCTTCATTTTTCTGAAAAAGATTAACCGTAACTTTTTCTTTTAGGCCGGCCTCATGGACCTTATTCATAAGATTTGAAATAACCTTATGTCCTGCTTTCATGGCGGTCAGGGTGCTCTCAACTTCTGTCTGATAATCGGCTATCAATGAAATCCAGGCCAAGAGACGAGATTTGAGCATGTTGGAGACTATCTCTATGTAAACTTAAACTTTTTCCCATAACTGACCGAAAAGGTTGGACACCAAATGTCCAGCTTCCCGGAGGTCTTTCAGTGCCTAAGTACAACGTTGATAAGGGCAAGGTTCATCGCCAGAATCAAATTAAAAGGCTTCTCTCGATGACCTCTGAGGTGTCCGCACTCTCGATCACGGAGATCGCAGAGAAGCTCAATCATGACGGTTATGCGATCAATAGAAAGACAGTTGAAAGGGATATTGAAGACATCAAATGAGAAGGAATTTGAAGAGTGGATAGTCAAACAAATTTTAGGCCTATGGCGCATTTAACTTCAAGATGTTAAAAACTAAG
>CANEVK010000138.1 GCA_947442115.1 Bacteriovoracaceae bacterium
CACCCCGGAAGATTCATCATCTTCCAGGATACGAGTCGTTAAAAGGGCTTTTCTAGAGATTTCAAGGTTAGAACGAATGTCCTGATAAAGGGACTGAATTTCACTACTCAACTGTTACCAACTTCCTTAGTTAGCGAGCTCCACCACAAATGCAGTTGCAAGTTTCGCAAATTTAGCTGCATGTTTAGCATCTCCACCGGCCGATTGCAACGTATCTTGTGCCGTATGGATTTTACGGTTGATGTCTTCCATCGTTGACTCAAATGGAATAGATGCTGGATATCCTGCAGCCGTCCAAGAAGCGTGGTCTGAACAACCATAACCACATCTTGAATAGCCCCAAGGAACCTTAACGTATTCATCAATTAATTTCCCAAGGAATTCATTTTGAGCGCCATTCGTATAGTCGGCCATCATGACGATATCTTTATCAACTGTACCTTTATTGAGTGTCATATCTAACTGCATAACACCAATAACTTTTCTCGCCTTATTTTTATAGTTACCTGCAATATCTTTTGAACCAAGAAGACCAACTTCTTCTGCAGCATAGCCCATAAATTGAATCGTGCGCTTAGGCTTAAAATCATTAAGCATAAGAACTCTGATTACTTCAGTGATTGTCGCAATCCCTGAAGCATTATCGTCTGCACCTGGAGCGCGAGAATTTCCACCAAACATTCCAGAAATTGAATCAGCATGACCACCCACGATAACGATCTCATCTGATTTTTCAGATCCCTGAATCGTCATAATGATAGAAGCTTGTGGCCAGTTTGAGTGTTTATATAATTCAACTTTTACATCAGAGCGGTGCTTTGAAAGCTCCGCCCAAGAATCGCGAATAAATTCTGATGACTTGATTCCAGTTTCAGATTTATAGAAACGAGTATTGAAATTAGAAAGTTTTTCAATCATGGCACGGATGGAAGGTTCTTGAACCTGAGCAACCAATGGGGCCACAAGAGTTGATTGATCAATTGTATAGTCCGTAAAAATTGCACTCTTGGCAAAGTACATATCTCCCTGGAAAGAGAGCGCGTTTTGAGCTTCTTCAAAAGTTTCGTGGGCAATAAATCCCCCACAACGGTGAAGTTCATGGTGAATAACATGTGAAAGGCCTTCAATTTCATCCTGAGAAAGCTTTACCACTGAAGCACCCTGTGCTGAGAAAAGTGTTTGAACTGACTTGTTCAATTTTGGGCGAATTTTTGCCAAAACATTGTTATCCACAGTCACCCATTGAGCTTTTGGCGCAGCGAGCACTGAGGCAGAGAGAGTTAGGGCAATTAATCCCATGATTTTTTTCATTTTTTCCGTCCTTGCTATGAAAAATGACTGGTACAATTAACCCATAAATCTTTACCCTTTGGGAAGGAAAAGTTCTATGACTTTGCCTTACAATGACGCAATCGTAAAAGGATGACATAGATGAAAACGGCTTTAACAGATCTCCTGGGCACAGAACTTCCGATTATTATGGCCCCCATGTTTCTCGTCACAAACGTAGAAATGATGATCGCGGCCGGTGAGGCGGGGATTGCAGGCTGCATTCCGGCCCTGAATTTCCGAACGATTGATGATCTGGAAAAAGGCCTTAAAGCAATTAAAGAAAAAAATAAGCATGCGATGGGAGTGAACCTCATCGTCAATAAATCCAACATCCATGCCAAAAAACAACTCCACAAATGCCTCGATATGGGAGTTGATTTTTTTATCACCTCTTTAGGGTCTCCAGAAGAAGTGATCAAAGAAGCAAAATCTCATGGGGTGAAAGTTTTCTGTGATGTAACAGATGAAAAATATGCCAAAAAAGTTGAAGACCTTGGGGCCGATGCCATCATTGCAGTCAATTCAGGCGCAGGCGGACATCTGGGAAATATTCCAGCGAGTGTGCTTATTCCCTCTCTCAAAAATACCTGTCGTATTCCAGTCATCTCGGCCGGTGGAGTGGGAACAGGTTCAGGAATTTTATCTATGCTTGCCTTAGGGGCCGATGGCCTATCGATTGGCACACCATTCATTGCCAGTAAAGAATGTGGAGTAGGAGAAGATTATAAAAAAGCGTGTATTGATTACGGAGCAGAAGATATCGTTGTGACAACAAAGTTATCTGGTTCACGTTGCACAGTGATTAATTCGCCTTACGTTCAAAAAATTGGGACTGATCAAAATTTGGTCGAAAGCCTGCTTAACAAAAATAAACAAATAAAAAAATATGCAAAGATGCTGACCTACTACAAAGGGATGAAGGCCCTTGAGAAAGCGGCTTTTAGTGCGACTTATCAGTCCGTTTGGTGTGCAGGAACCTCGTTGGAATTTACTCATCAAATTGAACCGCTAACTAATATCGTTCACCGATTTAAAAATGAATTCAACACCGCTCAAGACCAACTTAAGAAAATTCTGGAGAGAACATGAAATTTGCTTTCAATTTAATTGATAAATTACTTAAAAGTGAGAGCACCACATCGCTCATGGCCTTGAATAAGGTCCTGACGATTGGGATACCTTTCAACGCTCCTCATGGATTTAAAATTAAAGAAATTTCAAATGATCAGGTTCTGATCAAGCTTCCCAACAGAAAACTCAATCACAATCATCTCAGCGGTATTCATGCTTGTGCCATGGCGACAGTGGGAGAATATTGTGCGGGAATGTCCTTATTAAAAACTTTTGGAGCTAGTAAGTATCGACTTATTCTGGCCGAACTCCACGTGAAATATACTTATCAAGGGCGAACGGATCTTGAAGGAAGTTGTTCTCTCCATCAAATACAAAAGGATTTGGTCGAAGAGTCGCTACTGAAAGAGGGTAAATTTTTACAAGAACTCAAAACCATCATTCGTGAAAAATCTGGCAAAGAAGTCGCCGTTGTGACAACAACTTGGCAACTTAAGAGCTGGGATCAAGTTAAAACAAAAAGCTAGAAAATTGACGGGCCAGAAAGGCCATTCCATAAGCTAACAGAAGAGTGTAGGCGACCATCACCGTTGGCCACAAATAACTGTTAGTCTCTCGTCTCATCACGGCAAAAGTTGATATGCACTGAGGAGCAAAAACAAACCACACAAGTAGCGCCAAGAGGGTTCCTGCACCAAATTGATTAACGAGGGCCATGGACATATTTTCCTCAAAGCCCTCACTTCCCTCTTCAATTGAAAGAACTAAAGATAAAGCGCTCACAACCACCTCACGGGCCCCAATACTTGGGATCAATGCCGTGGTTATTCTCCAGTCAAATCCTAATGGCTTAAAGAGCGGCTCAAAGGTGCGACCAATAGAAGCTGCATAAGATGATTCTATATGTGATTCGCCGTTGTTTTGAGGAAATGAAACAAGAAACCAGATAATGATACTAATGATTAAAATAATCCCACCGGCTTTTTTAAGAAAAATTTTGCCTTTATTGAGCATCACTAACATAAGATTTTTTAATTTCGGAATTCGGTAAGGTGGAAGCTCCATGAGAAGCATTGATGGAGAAGATTGCGGAAGAGATTTTTTAAAAATCAGCGACATCAACATCGCCGATAAAAATCCAAACATATACAGGGCAAAAAGCACGAGACCTGGTAAGCGAAAAAATTCAATTCCTCCAACTGCTCGATCAGGAATAAGCGCCCCAATCAGAAGTGCGTAGACAGGCAGTCGTGCAGAACAAGTTGTGAGAGGGATCACCATCATGGTGATGAGTCGTTCTCGATAATTATCAATGACTCTCGTCGCCATAATGCCAGGGATGGCGCAAGCATGCGATGATAAAAGTGGAATCACGGCCTTGCCAGGCAGACCAAGTCGTCTCATCAAGGCATCCATCATAAAGGCTGCTCGTCCCAAATAACCGATGTCTTCAAGGAATTGAATAAAGAGAAACAAAATCATGATTTGAGGTAAAAAAACGAGAACTCCACCAACACCACTCAAGACCCCATCAACTAAAAAGCTTTTAAATGTTTTATCAGAAACATGCATGGACACTTGTTCACCTAGAAAGCTGAAAACAAATTCAATTCCATCAGATAGAGGCGCAGACCATGAGAAAAGAGTTTGAAACATTAAAAGTAAAATAAAAATGAGGATGACAGCACCCCAAACAGGATGAAGGACCCATTGATCAATATGTTCACTTAAGCTATCAGGTTTGAGTGGATGAATGGTCACCTTTGAAAGTAACTCATCCACTTCTTTAAATATTCCATTGATATAATGAGGAGAGCGAAAAGTTTTCTGAATCTCTTGAGGTAAAGAGAGATTCAAATCATCTGGATTCTGGAGAAGATCTTTTATTTTTAAAATCAGTTCCTGAGTTCCAAGACCGGTGGAAGCACTCGTCGGAACAATTACTGCATTAAGTTCTTGAGATAAGAGTTTTATATCGAGCTTTAAGCCTCTTTTTTCGGCTTCATCCATTAAATTGAGGGCAATTAAAAGTGGATAACCTAATTTTTTTAACTGAAAAGCTAAGTAGAGAGACTTATCGAGATTAGTCGCATCCAAAACAAGAACAAAATGAATGGAGTGTTGGGTTTTGTCTTTTTGTAACAAAAAATCTTTCGTTACTTTCTCATCAAGTGTTGTCGCATCTAGAGAGTAGAGACCAGGCAGGTCGATCACTTCAATAGTTTTTTCACCATTCTCAGAAATCCACCCCGTCTTCTTTTCAACTGTGACTCCAGGAAAATTAGCAACCCGCTGAAACGACCCCGTGAGCTTATTAAAGAGAGCTGTTTTTCCCACATTGGGCATTCCAATTAAAGCGACTTGTTTCAGCATGAGCATATCTCCACTTTGACAAGTTGAGCTTCAGCTTGAGACAAGGCGACAACTCTTCCTCTGACCTCAACCAGCAGCGGTCCGTTTAAAAGAGTTGTTTTTCGTTTGACTTCAATTTTTGCTCCTTCAATAAACCCTAAATGCATCAATCGAGATTCAATATCACTCAGTTCACGTTCAGCAGGATGAAGTGATGAAACAGCGACTTTTTGATGGAGAGGAGCTTCGTTAATGGTCATATTCGTTTGATATATCAAACTAATTCGTCTTTGGCCATGGGTTTCCCTTCCCTTTAATTGCCTAAGTAGCCGAAATAACGATATTTATCTTGAGATTAAGATCAAGAATCTAAACAAGTTTCCATACCAATAATCATCACTGGCCAGGCTTAATTTGATTAGATAAACCACCGATAATCATTCAGAGGTTTTTTATGAAATTTACTATGATGGCGACTGTTTTTTTCTTTTTTGCTCAAGCTGCTTGGGCCTATACGAAAGGAAAAAATTATAAAATAACAATTCTTCACACCAACGATCATCATGGCCGATTCTGGTCAAACAAAGATGGTGAACTTGGATTAGCAGCTCGCGCCACCATTATTCAAAATATTCGACAAGAAGTAGAAAAATCTGGTGGGCATGTTCTTCTCTTAGATGCAGGTGATGTAAACACCGGAATCCCCCAGTCAGATCTCCAAGACGCTGAGCCAGATTTTAAAGGCATGGCACTACTTGGTTATGATGTCATGGCACTAGGGAATCATGAATTTGATAACAATTTAGCGACGATAAAAAAACAAAGACAGTGGGCCGGCTTTCCATTCGTTTCGGCCAATATTTATCATAAGAAATCAAATCGAAGAGTTTTCCCATCTCATGTCTTAAAAAAACTAGATAATTTAAAGGTAACGATTTTTGGCCTAACGACTGAAGATACTCCGATAAAATCAAACCCTAGGAATTCTCAAGACCTTAAATTTGTGCCTGTGGTAGATGAAGCAAAAAAATTAGTCCCTATCCTCAGAAAAAAATCAGATATCTTAATTGCCCTCACTCACATTGGTCACTATGTTGACGAAAGTCATGCACCAGATGCTCCAGGGGATGTCACACTCGCTAGGCAAGTTAATGGCATCGATGTGATTGTCGGTGGTCATACTCAAAAACCACTTTTCCAACCTGACATACAGAATGGCTCCATCATTGTCCAAGCAGCCGAGTGGGGAAAATATGTGGGAAGAGTGGATCTAGAGTTTCTTGATGGAAAAATCAATCTTAAAGAAGCCAAACTGATTCCAGTCAATCTTAAGGATTCATCTGTAAAAATTGAAGCCGATGCTTATGTTGAGTCTATTTTACGTCCCTTCAAAGAGAAGGGAGATGCCTCTCTCCAGATCAATTTAGGTTCTGCTGATGAGGAATTTATTGGTAAAAGAGATGTTGTGAGATCCCAAGAAACAAATCTTGGTAACATGGTGACACTCGCTAATAAATTAAAACTACAAACTGATCTTGCCGTTCTCAATTCTGGCGGACTAAGAGATTCTATCTATGCTGGAAATGTGACTTACGAGTCTGTTTTAACAGTACTTCCTTTTGGAAGTGAACTCGTGATTGCAGAACTCAATGGTAAAGAGCTGATAGACTATCTAGAGTACCTTGTTTTTAATCTCTCGGCCGGATCTGGTTCTTTTCCTCAAATGAGTGGAGTTAAAATACTCGCCAATAAAGAATCTAAGAAAATAATCGACGTTAAAATCAATGCTGAGACTGTTGATCTGGCAAAGAAGTATACGATTGCCCTGCCTGAATTCATTGCTGGCGGCGGAGATAAATATCCAAAGATTTCTTACCGAAAAACAGGATTTGTTGATGCAGACATCCTCAAAGATTTTATTTTAGAACGTAAAGTCTTGAAATCATCTGATTTTGCCCCGCAAGGTTATATTAAATTTGAATAGACGAATGACCTTTCCCTAAAGTAGCCTATTTTTATCAATCCAACTGGGATCAACATGAAGTTGAAAATTTTAGTAGCAGTATTGCTCATCCCCCTTCGATCTTATGCCAACGACTTGGTTCGTCCTTACGCCTTTAATAATTCAAATAAGGATCAGCTCATTAAAAGAGATCATTATGATCTCAGCTACAATAATACCCATGAAGTCGCCAACTGGGTCTCGTATGATTTGAACCCATCACATCTCAAGGGTTGCGTTCCACGCGCGGACTCTTTTCGTATTGACCCTGTAGTGATGGAAGGGTCTTCTAGTCCAGCAGATTATAAAAATTCTGGCTTTGATCGAGGCCATCTTTTGCCTGCAGGAGATATGAAGTTTGATAAAGAGGCCATGAGAAACACGTTTTTCATGAGTAACATGACGCCTCAGCCCGCCAAATTTAATCGTGGCCGATGGAGCTCTCTAGAGACTCTTATCCGTGCCTGGGCCTTAAAATATAATAATCTCGCCATCGTGACTGGACCGGTTCTCAAGGACAATCTAAGTCAAATCGGTCTTCATAACAAAGTCTCCGTTCCCTTTGAATATTTTAAAGTCATCATCCGCAAGACAGCCGAGGGGAAACTCATCGGGATTGGTTTTCTGATGAATACGGATGTGCCGTTTACAACACTTACTCCCTACGCACTTACCATTAATCAAGTTGAAGAGATCACAGGACTGAACTTTTTTAGCTCTCTGGGGGATGATTTAGAAGAAGAAATTGAGAGCGAAATCCAACTCGAAGAATGGGATTTCGCTGCCAAATTTAATTATCTGCCGTGTGTTCTTTAGTGCAGTCCTGCCCTTCTTAAAAGAGCTCCCACATCTGGTTCTTGACCTCTGAAATTTTTATAAAGTTCCATCGGGTGAACGGTTCCACCTTTTTCAAGAATGAAGGTTCTAAATTTTTTAGCAACC
>CANEVK010000139.1 GCA_947442115.1 Bacteriovoracaceae bacterium
AAAGATGCGAAGACTTGATAAAAATACTCAAGTTTGTCCCTGAAGAGCCGATAAGTCCTTTAAGAGCTTTTTAAAAGCGCGCTCATGATTTGGAGGTACGTTTATGAGTAAAAAACATGATGGCCACGGCCAAAAGAAGAAATTAACGAAAAAAGAACTTAAGGCAATGAACCATGCCAAACTGATGGCATCAAAGGGTGGGGGTCAAACAACGAATGTTGTAGACATTAACGCCTACAGAGATCAGAACAAAAAAGCCGCTTAGAATTTTTTTCAGGAGGGTGATGACTTCACCCTCCTTTTTTGCTTTCATCCACTTCTTGATCATTTCATAAGTGCCTTTTCTGACTAAAACAAAACCACCGAGTATTAAACAATTAAGATCAATTAAGCTTGCCATGAAATGGTGATTATCAAATGAATCCAATAAAATATCCTAAAAAAATTTAATAAACTCTTAGTTATCTTCATTCTAAATTAAGATCAAAAATATCGACGTCCTCCTTACAACAAAGTTAGTATCTTCTCGTACCGGCATTCAATCTGGAAAGATTGAGTGAGGCAGAGAAGAAAGACTAATCTTCAGTTTGAAAACTGTAAGTGGAGTTGATTTTCTGAGGGCCGTTCCGGAAAAAATGGCCATCCAAGATGGCCATTTTTATTAAACAAAATGAATCACGTAAAATAAAGATCCAGTGAGTGTCAGAACCCAGAGGATCGCACCGAAGAAAATGGGTCTTGGTCCAATCTCTCTTAACTGCTCTTTACTCAAATTTAATCCAATCAGAAATAATGTTAAAGATAATCCCGTTTTTGAAATCTTACTGAGGTAGGGGACAAGAACATTTAATTCATTCGTAAGAGAAAATAAGAGAGAAACGAGCAGAAAAAATAAAATAAACCAAGGGTAGGTAAGTTTCGCTTTATTCTTATTCTTAAGGGAGAAAATAAGAGTTAAGGGAATAATCCATAGGGCCCTGGTTAATTTGAGCATGGGCCCTATTTTAAGAGCTTCATCTCCATAAATTTGGCAAGCCGCGACCACGGAACTGGTGTCATGGATGGCCAGAGCTGCCCAGACTCCAAATTGCTGCTGAGTCAATTCCATCCAGTGGGCAAGTGGAGGAAATAAAAAAACCGCCAGAGCATTGAGGATAAAGACAATTCCTAGGGCCGTGGCCATGGTGATGGATTCAGCTTTTAAAATAGGTGAGATCGCTGATATCGCACTCCCTCCACAGATGGAGGTTCCCGCCATGATAAGCTCAGAAAGTGGAGAAGAGATTTTGAAAATCTTTGCCAAAAAATATCCAAGAAGAAAGACAAGTCCAATACTGAAGAAAGTCAAAACGATGCCCTGGCCACCTTCTTTGAGAACCGTTTGGAAATTAAGTCCGGCCCCAAGAAGAACGACACTGACTTGCAGGAGATATCCGCTGATTTTTTTTCCATGATTCTTGATAAAAATTGATTTTGGAAAAAAAAGTGAAAAAAAGAGTCCTAAAAGAATGCTCCAATGGGGGGCCAGACCACTTACCATGATGGCAAGAGCCGCCAGAGCTAAGAAAACAGTCATTGAGGACCTGGTTGGGTCGGAAGATTTTCTGAAGCCAGGGAGCTGAATCCACCTAGATTAATAGATTTTATTCCTTCATCGGCCAGGATGGATTGCACTTTCCCTGATCTTGCTCCCGATCGACAGTAAAGATAAATTTCTTTCCCTAAACCTAATTTTTTAATTATTTCTGATTCTGATTTTGGGTTGGAGCTTATTTTTGAAAGCGGAATCCATAATGCACCTTTTATCATTCCCTCTTTAACTTCAGACTCTTCTCTCACGTCGATAATGATAGCTTTGCCCTGAGAAATTTTAGCATAAGATTCTTTGACATCAGCCTCGGCGCGATTACGAAAAAAAGTATTAAAAACTAAAATCCCTAATAAAAGTATGCTGAGGATATTGAGCGTTTTTTTCATAGCTTCTCCGCATTTAAAAATTTTGTCCAGGTTCCAATATTATAGACATCTTTATAACCATTTTTCTTCAAAAGCATTCTTGCCATTCCACTGCGAGTCCCACTTGCGCAACAGAGGACGACTGGTGATGTTTTTGGGATCTCATGAAGTCTTTTTCCAAGACTTTGAAGAGGTATGTTAATAGTACCTGGTGCATGGCCAGCTGAATACTCACCTTCTGATCTGACATCAATAAAAATGCCCCCCTTCGATTTTAGTTGAGGTAATAGCTTTTTTACTCTTTGAGAATTCCACCATTTATAAGTAAACCAAGTGGATAGAAGAATTAAAGGCCAGTAGTTTTTTATGAATTCCATTTTTTTTACTTGATTGAGTCGCCTTTTAATAATATTATTAAATTGTAATATAAGTGTCAATAAAATTGAAAAGGAGCATATATGACTATAATTGATGTAAGAGAAAAAGAAGAGTTTGAAGCGGAACATATTCCAGATTCAATCTGCTGCCCCTTGTCTCAGTTTGAAATGCTAGCACCAGGGATCTTAAAAAATATTAAAGAGACAGATGTCGTTGTTATGTGTCGAACGGGCAACCGCTCTAAAATGGCCCTCAACGAGCTTAAAAAATTTGATGTTGATGTGAGTAAATTTACCTCATTTGATGGCGGACTTTTGAAGTGGAAAAGTCTTGGGCGTCCTGTGCGTGGCAAGGGATCAGTATTTCCAATTATGCGTCAGGTTCAAATGGTGGCTTCAACTCTTATCTTTCTTGCTTTCTTAGGAGCTGCTTTTATTCATCCCAATTTTGTTTATTTAGCGCTTTTTGTAGGTGGAGGACTTGCGTTGGCCGGTTTCACAGGAATTTGCCCGATGGTGTTTATTTTGCAGAAGATGCCTTGGAACAATAAGAAGATGAGTGATGGCACGACAAGTTCAAACAATAGCTGCTGTGGGTAATGATGAAAAATCTATTTTGGGCAGGATCTTTATTAGCTTTAAGTTTTCCTGTGATGGCCGAAATGAATGTTAAAAGTTTTGATGAAATTTGGGAGCAGCTCCATAAGAATTCACTTTCTCATCAATCTTTAGAACAAGAAAAAGTGGCGCAGGATGAAGCCAAGGCAAGATCAGAAAGACACTGGTGGCCAAAAGCCTATGTCGCCGGTCAATGGTTTAGCACGAATGATCCTGCCCAAGTTTTCTTCAATCATTTAGGTCAGCGCTCTGTTGGGTCAGCTGATTTTAACCCAAGTCAGTTAAATCAACCTGGGCGCAAAACTTTTCAAGCGGCAACTTTAGGTCTAGATCTGCCTCTTTATGAAGGGGGATTTAAAGCTCAGCAGGTGACAATGTATGAGAAACTTGTTCGAGCGGCGGAGTTGGATTTAAAGGCAAAAAAGACCGAGGAATACTCAGAATTAGGTCGGCATTATGGACAGCTCATCGTCTACCATCAGCAATCTTCAAAGCTTAATAATTTAAAAGAAGAGTTAATAAAAATTTTAAAGTCCTATCAGGTCGGTTCTCAATCGAATCCTGTTGGTTACTCTGGAGTTCTTGGACTAAAGGCCGTTCAAAATCGCATGACAGGAATGCTAGATGAATTTCAACTTAAGATGATTCAATCTCAAAAATGGATCCAGGGAAAAATGAATGATGAGTCAACTTGGAAAGTTGATCATGATCAGGATCTAAAAAAATATCTAGAAAAAAATCTCGCCCCTCAAACGAGTCAGTCTTACTCTACGATGCTTCTGGCCCAAGAGTTAAAAGCCTCTACAATGAATGAGGCGAAAAACATGGAGAAGGCAAGATTTCTTCCTAAAGTGGGAGTCTTTGCTCAATCAAATCTTTATCAAGGTCAAAGAGATAGTTCGACTTCTCAAGTGTATGGTCTCTATTTAATGTGGGAGATTTTTAATAACGATTCTTATGGGCGCCTCGGCGAGGCATCGGCCAAGGCCAGAGCTGCTGAAGCTAAAGTCGCAGCGTATAAGCAAGAAGAGAAAATTGCTATGGAACAACTGGATGAAGCCAAACAAACATTAGATAGAAATCTTGACCTCCTCAATGAAACAGATGCTTTGATGCTAGAGCAAACTCAAAATGCCATGAAACTCTTTCGTTCAGGGCTTTTATCGGCCCTGCAATTAGCTGAAGTTTTGAATCGCAGAGTCGATCTTATTCAACAGAAAAATCAGGTGCAGATTCAAAGTCTTGAAGTCCATTCAAAAATTTATCAATTAATGCATTAATCGGAAAAAAATATGAGCTTACCAAAAATACAAAAAGGTTTTGCCGGAAAATTAGCAGAAACCTTTATCCAATCAAAACTCACTCCGGTTGCCATCCTTGTGAGTCTTCTTTTAGGTTTAGCTTCAGTCTACCTCACGCCCAAAGAGGAAGAACCACAAATCACCGTACCCATGATTGACGTCATGATCCCAGCTCCTGGTATGGAGGCGCGAGAAATTGAAAGGCATGTCACTGAGCCTGTGGAAAGGGCGATGTGGGGATTAGATGGCGTGGAGTATATTTACTCGGCAAGTCAGCCTCATGGTGCACTTATTACTGTTCGCTTTAAAGTTAATGAGCCCATTGAACCAAGCCTTGTGAAGGTCCATCATAAGCTCATGACTCTCATGAATGAATTACCCTCCAATGTGATGAAGCCTGATGTGAAGTCCTACAGTATTGATGATGTGCCTTTTCTTGCCTTAAGTTTTTCGTCTCAAACTAAAAATGATTACGAGCTGAGAAGCCTTGTTGCACCTTTGGCCAGAGAACTCTCAAGTACGCCGGATCTTGGTCGCGTGGAACTTCTTGGAGGGCAAAAGAGAAGTTTGCGTATCATGGCCAATGCAGAAAAGATGAAGAATCATTCTGTTACTATGGATGATATCTATCAGGCCCTCAAGATGAATCATGCCTTATTACCGGCCGGTAAAAATTGGTCCCAAAAAGAAGTTTTTGATGTGGAAGTAGGGGCCAAGCTTTCAAGTAAAGCAGATATCGAATTGCTTGCTATCGGAAGTCGTGGTGGAAAAATTATTAAAGTTGGTCAAGTCGCAAGTATTGTAGATGGACCGGAAGAAAGAAGCCGCGTCTCAGTTCTTTTTGATAAAGATTCAAAAATTGAAGGTGAGCAGGCCGTGACCATTAGTTTTTCTAAAAGAAAAGGAACGAATGTTGTCGCTTTATCAGAGACGCTTCTCAAGAGAGTGAAAGCCTTTAAAAAAGATCTTCCTCAAGACATAAAGCTGACCGTTATTAGAGACTATGGCCAAACCGCAGGTGAAAAATCTCATGAATTAATCGAGCACCTCATCATCGCGACGGTTTCTGTTTCACTTCTTATCGCCATGGCGATGGGGTGGAGAGCTGCTCTAGTTGTAGCGACGGCCATTCCTGTGACCCTTGCCCTGACTCTCGCCATATATTATTTCATGGGCTACACACTAAACCGAGTGACTCTGTTTGCGCTGATCTTTTCAATTGGTATTCTTGTTGATGATGCGATTGTGGTGGTTGAAAATATTGAGAGATATCTTAAGTCTTATAAAAAACTCTCACTCATCCAGGCCACTCTTCGCGCTGTGAGTGAAGTGGGAAATCCTACTATCCTTGCCACTTTTACAGTTATTGGGGCCATCCTTCCGATGGCCTTCGTGAGAGGTTTAATGGGGCCTTACATGAAGCCCATTCCTGTGGGAGCAAGTTTGGCCATGATCCTTTCCCTCTTTGTTGCCTTTATTGTGACTCCATGGGCGTCCTTGAAGCTACTCAAGCACGAGCACCATGATGAGCATAAAGAATCTGAAGAAGATAAAATCTCAAAGCTCGATAAGCTTTATATCTGGCTCACTGATCACTTACTTTCTAAAAAATCTTGGGCCCTCGGTTTTACAACAATAGTCCTTTTGTTATTTGTCGCCGCCACTTCGATGTTTGCGACGAAGGCTGTTAAGGTCAAGATGCTCCCTTTTGATAATAAGAGTGAATTTCAAGTCACCATTGATTACCCTGTGACGACACCACTAGGTCTGTCGAGTGAGTGGAGTAAAGAATTAACTCAAGAAATACTTAAACACCCAGATGTAAAAAAAGTTCAAGTCTTTACAGGAGAGCCTGCGCCTTTTTCTTTTTCAGGGATGGTGAAGCATACATTTTTGAGAAAATCAGAATATATGAGTGATCTGCATATTGTTCTTGCTCCTAAGGCAGAACGTAAGAAATCAGGACATGATATTATTAATGATCTCAGACCAATCATTAAATCCTTTGCAGATAAAAAATCAGCACTCACGAAAGTCCTTGAGATTCCACCTGGGCCACCGGTGATGGCGACCATGGTGGCTGAAATCTACGGTAAGGATCTTGCGACTAGACGAGAGGCCGGAAAAAAAGTCAAAGAACTTTTTGCTGCAGAGGCCAGTGTCGTGGATCTAGATGATACGTGGAAAGAATCAAGACCACGATTGATCTTCCCTTATAATTTTCAGAAGGCCGGTCTTTATGGGACAAAGTCAGCTCAGGCCTGGAATTTAGGTCATCTTCTTTTCAATGAAACTAAAACGGGCACACTTAATGATTTTAGATCTCCTGAGGATGTTAACATTGAATTATCTCTTGAACAGGAAGCAAGATCAGGTCAAAAGCCCTTCGCTGGGCAATACCTTCCAAGTTTTGAGGCCGGTCGAGTTGATGTTGAAAATGTGATGGATGCTCCTCAAAAAGTTTCAACTGAAGTTCTCTATAGAAAAAATCTTCGCCCGGTTGAGTATGTTCTGTCTGAACTTGCTGGAGCAGAGGAAGCTCCTGTTTATGGGATACTTAAACTAGAGCCTCAAATCCCTTACCCAACTCAAACAGCAGAAGTCCCTTGGGATAATCATCAAACCACCGTGAAGTGGGATGGTGAGTGGTTTATTACCTATGAGGTCTTTAGAGATTTAGGAGCTGCTTTTGCCGCCGTAATGATCCTTATCTATATTTTAGTTGTCGGCTGGTTTAGAAGTTTTCTTGTCCCCCTTGTGATCATGGCTCCCATTCCAATTTCACTTATTGGGATTGTGCCTGGCCATTATTTAACTGGGGCCTATTTCACTGCCACCTCCATGATTGGTTTTATTGCTGGTGCTGGGGTGATTGTGAGAAACTCCATTATCCTAGTGGATTTTATCGAGCACCAAATTCAAAATGGTCTGGCCCTCAAAGACGCTGTGATTTCTGCAGGTGTGTTAAGGTTTCGTCCCATGCTTTTAACCGCTGCCGCAGTTGTGGTTGGGAGTGCTGTGATGCTTTTTGATCCCATCTTCCAGGGACTTGCTGTAAGTCTTATCTTTGGTGAGGTCGCTGCGACTTTACTAAGTCGTTTTGCTGTTCCACTCTTTTATTATTGGATGATCGGAGAGAAGCGCTTCCAAGAGATTAACCATAAAGTTGAAGCTCAAGATGTTTGGGGAGTTAAGCATGAATCTTGAAAAAATGCAGGGTAAATGTGGGCAAGTTTCATCAATGATGAAGGCCATTGCTCACCCTCAACGGCTGATGATTCTGTGTCATCTTTCTGAAGGTGAAAAGAATGTCGGTGAAATTTTAGCTCTCTGTGAAATTTCTCAGTCTCAGCTTTCTCAGTTTCTTAATCGCATGCAGAGAGAAAAATTACTGAAAATGCGCAAGGA
>CANEVK010000140.1 GCA_947442115.1 Bacteriovoracaceae bacterium
ATCATTAAAATCCCCCATAATAATCAGGTGACTGAGCTTATCCCAGTAGCGATCAATTTGATCGAGCATGACTTGAGTCTGCTTTATCCTCGTCTCATCCTTAATATGATCAAGATGAACATTCACTACAAATAATTTTTCAAATGAATTCTTAATTTGCAGGTGAGTCCAAGTCATTAATCTTGGAAAAGATGATTCAAATGAAAGGCTTCCTGCAATTTCAGGAGTCTCTGATAACCATAAATCCCCACTTCCCAAAAATTCGAATTGAGAATTTTGAATAAAAAAAGTAGGGTACATTCTTTCAGCAATCCAAGACCTGTGGGGATCTATTATTTGATAAGTTGAAAGTGAATCTTTGAGTTCCCTTAGTTGATGAATTCGTCCCTCTTGAGTAGCAAGGATTGAGGGGCCGTGTTTGAGAATAGTTTTCGAAAGAAAAGATAGCCGATGGGGCCAGGCATTCTCCCCATCAGCAGGGTTATCAAAGCGAATATTACAGGTGATGAGATTTAAATCCATGAGCTATTATAGGCTTCTTCCTAAATCTTCTCAACATAGCTTTTAACCTCTAGATTTAACATCCCTTCAGTTGCTGTATCAGTCATTTTAAGTGGAAGACAGTCTGATTTCGTCACTCCAGTCTTTTTATACAAAGACTTATCGATATTTCTCAAATAAATGGATATCTCTTGAATACCAGCAGGAACCTCAACCTCCCAAAGAGAATCAGACTCTTTAAGTTGCAATTGATGCTCAGTCTCTGATCCATCGGTTTTGAAATTTAATCCTTCAATAAAATCTAAAGTCTGGATAAAATGATGATCTTCTTTTGAGATAAATGTTTCATAGTAGTCACATCTGTCGTAGCTGCCTTGGTGGCCTCCACCAGATTTATGAGTTCTTTTCCTTGTATCAAAACTAAGTTTTGTTTTAACTCCTGTAAATTCTAGATACATCCTTGCATAAGGTGATTTAATGAAATGGAGAGAATTCTGTGGGTACCCATTTTTTCTCACTAAGGCTTGTTTTCTTATATCAAAGAGATTTAAAAAGTGACGTTTTAGTTTAGCTTCATGATCAAAAACAAAAACGAGATCATCCTGATTCAAGATTCGGACCCACCATTTTGAAATATTTTGACCATCAGCTGAATGGAAAAGATTAATATCATCTATATTTGAAGCTTGATTTATTTTAAAGAAAATAAATACTTCAATTAATGTAAGCTTCTTGGATATATAAAAAACTTGTGTCTTTGCCCCATCATTAAAGAAGATACGATAAGTTTTTGACTGAATCGTTGAAGATCTTGATTCAGAAAAAGTAGGAAGGTTTTCATGTAGGTAACTTAGTGAAAAAGATGCTTTGCCTTCCATAAAGAGCAAGAGATTTTCTCTTGAGATGGGGATGGATAATTCTTTGCTCCATTCATAAGTACTAATGATTTCTTTCTTCTTAATGAGGTAAATTTTATTCGGAAAGGATTTTATAGTTTTAAATCTAATATTTACATTGAATTCTTTTTGGTCATTTAAGCTGATGGGCGTATCGAGATTGGCCTTAAGACTTGTAAATTCAGAAAAATGATTCTCAAGGTTTAAGATAACTCTGTTTTTGAGTAATAGGTTCAGAGAGTATTCTTGTAAATTTAATTCATTACTGAATTGTATTTTATGCTTTTTTAATTTTGATATTCCCTCATAAAACTCGATTTCACCTTCAATTTTTTCCAGGGGTATGATATTTGCTGTTAACTTATCTTTAATGGTTTGTTCATCGCGATTGACGATTTGATCCCCATCATCATCTAGATAGACCGAGGAGTCTGTTTTTGTTGTTTTACCGCAGCTGAAAAGCATAATAAAAGACATAAGACTTATTAATGATTTCATCGCGGTCCTCCTACCACTAATTGATTCATTAATTTTTCTAAGCTTGCATAGCCCCAGAATACGACTTGCCTGTTTTTTATAGCAATCATGGAGCTTGATTTTATGTGGGCTTCTTTTAGAAATGAATCCAAATTTAATAGCATAGCATGAAAAATTTTTAGATCCTTTTCATCAAGAGCAATTTTTTGAAGCCTAAATAATTTATTATTCTCAATCTCTAAAATAGCTTCTATCATCTCGAGTGACTCTGCATGTTTGGAGTCATTACTGTTAACTTCCTCCTTAATTGATTCAGAAATGTGTTTGTTGATTTGGTAAATCACCCCATTGGTTTTGAGAAATCCCCTCATGACTAATGACTGTAGTAAATTCGCGCAGACGTTTGGATGTAGTCCAGAGTCTCTTAGGATTTTTTCACTTGTTAAGCTTTCCATTCCAATCGTTTCAAGAATAACTCTTTCTAAAGTTGATAAACCTTTCATATAAATCTCCTAAGCTTGCATTAATTCTTTATCATCTAGACATGTCACGAGGGCGCTATTTTTTTTGAGATAGTTCTTTCTAGAGATATAGTCATATATTTTATTAAGTTCATATTGTGAAAGAATGGCAAAAGCTTCATCCATTAAGGATTTAAGCTTTGCCATTTCTGGTTTTTCAGCGATTTTGTGTTGGATGATTTTCTCAAAGGCCTCAAGCTCTTTAACTTTCATTGGTTTCCCATTAAGAAGTCTGAAGACTCGGGTAATTTGGATGTTGGTGCGAATTGAAGTTTCGCGAAGTGTTTCCTGTGGGAATAGCTGGCGGTATCGCTGAATAGTTATTTGTTGTTTGTTCATCTTTGCTCCTTATGTGTTGGCAGATTGCCAAACCCAAGAGCAAGGACCATGCCAACTTATAAATTGAGCTTATTTTCCTGAAGAATTCTGTAAAAAGCGGAGCTTGAGATTTTAAGTTCTTTAATACAGGCCGTGATTTTGCCCTTATTTCTTTTCATGGATTCTTCGACAGCTTTCTTTTCTATGTCCTGGATGAGGCTCTTTAAGCCATTTTCCCTGACATGGTCTTGCCAATCGGTTGGGGAGAAAGAAGCGTTCCCCTTTTCAGAGGGGATAATCTTTTTGATGAGACCAATGTCAATGATACCCCCAGCTGCCTGGGAGAACTGTTCGCAAATTTTTTTCAGCTCTCTTATATTACCGGGCCATGAGTATTTCTTTAATTCTTCTATGGCCTCTTGTTTTATAACAAACCTTCGAGGCGACATTCTTTGAAAATGTCTTATGAGTAGGTCAATATCGTTGGAACGCTCTGCAATCGGTTTGAGGTGGAAATGAAAACCATTTAATCGATAATACAAATCTTCTCTGAATTGACGTTGATTAATTTTCTCTTTGATATTTTCGCAAGTTGCAGAAATTAAAGTAAATTCTGACCTCACGGCATTGCTGGATCCCACGGGGTAAAATGTTTTTTCATCAATGGCCTTGAGAAGTTTTTGTTGCATTGAAAGTGGCATCGTGGCGACTTCATCCAAAAAAAGTGTCCCGCCATTGGCCTGTTTTAGTTTTCCTTCTTTTTTATGATCAGCTCCCGTAAAGGCACCTTTTTCATGACCAAAAAGTTCTGATTCTAAAAGACTTTCACTCACCTCTGAACAATTGAGATGAATAAGCGGTGCCTCTGGATGAGTCATTTCATGGATGAGTTTTCCCAGAAGACTTTTCCCCGTTCCACTTGGCCCAGTGATGAATAGGTTCTGATTTTTTAAATTTGCCTGAAGCAATGCTGTGAGGGCAGAGATGGAATCTTTATCTTGAGTGATAAATTCTTCTTGAAGAAATTTCTCTAACCTTGCATTTTTATTGAGGATAAATTTTTCGATATAAACGGGAAGCTGCTTTCTTAAATCAAACTTTGAAAGGTAGTGAGAAGCCCCGAGTTGATAAGCTTTCTCAATCACCTCATCACTCTCAAACGAACTGATCACAATACAATGAGAGCCTTTTTTGACTATTTGACCGATAAGATCAAGGCCACTGTCCTGTTTGAGCTCAATGTCGGTTAGAACGATGTCATAAGTATTATTTCGAAGCATTTCCTTGGCCGAACTGGCATCAATAGCTTCGTCTAAAACCCCATAAGGCAATAATAATTCTCGTAAGTTAAGCCGAGTATATTTATCATCCTCAATAATGAGCAGACTTATCTTTGATTTCATAGAATGGTAGGATTAATCTAGAATCATTCCGATTTCAAATAACTTATTCGGAATCCGAATATTTTACATTATTTTTGAGGAACCATGCGGATTATTATTACAAAATCGACTTCTGAAGCTGTTGATGTTGTTTCTTCACTACTTTTAGAAAAATTAAATTCTCATTCCAAACTTGTCCTGGGTCTAGCCACAGGAAAGACCATGGAGCCAGTTTATGAACAATTGGTGGAAAAAATTGTTCACAATCAACTCGATATTAAGTCCCATTCTTTTTTTATGCTTGATGAGTATGTTGGTCTACCTCTTGATCACCCCTCAAGTTTTAAATCTTATGTAACTCGGTATTTAATCTCTCCACTGAATTTGAAAGAAAGTCTGTTTTCTTTTCCACCAGTGGATCATGTGAATTTAAACAAAGCCGGCGAAGAGTATGAACAAAAAATCAGATCCTGTGGTGGTATTGATTTACAGCTTTTGGGCATTGGAACCAATGGCCATATTGGCTTTAATGAACCAGGATCATCTGTAGAATCTAGAACTAGAGTTGTTAAACTCACTGAAGCCACCCGAAAAGCAAATGAAGCCCAGTTTCCTAATGGAAATGTTCCTGTGGAGGCCCTCAGTATGGGAGTGGCTTCTATTATGGATGCGAGGGAGATGCTGATGCTAGCAACTGGGTCATCAAAGGCCGATGCCATTAAATATTTATTCAACCATCATGATGATGATTCATGTCCCGCAACTTTTCTGAAATCTCATCCTCGTTTTACTTTAGTCTTAGATCCAGATGCCGCGAGTAAAATTTCATTAAATATCTGACCGATGTCTGCAAAAGGTGATAGGAAATTTGTTGGAAGATTTATTTTCGTAAAACGATCATTTTTAAAGATCTCAATTTTATAGAGGACTCCATAAGCAGCCGTTGGTACTTCTGAGCCAGGATGATTAATGATCTCTCCACCACGTCTCACGTTGTCCATCATCCAGGCCGGTAATCTCAGATGGTAGGGATTTCGTATAATTTCACCTTCGTGATAAGTGAGTCCCTGCATTTGGATTAAAAGAACTTCCTTTGGAACATCAATCAGGCAATTTGGTTTTTCAATGGGCGCCCAAAATTCCGTCCAAGCAACAAGGGTTTTTAACTTAGATGTTTTTAAGGCCTGCTGGAGAAGTTTGCCAGTCTTGATGTGGGTGGGATGATGATCTTTGAGATGAGGGGCCAGAATAAGTTGAGGTCTGTATTTGGCCAACAAGCTTCTTAATTCTTTTAATTTTAACTTCCAATCCTCACTTAGAAGATCGAGCTCGAAATCTAAAAATTTACAGGCTGCACTGAGTTCTTTTAAGCGCGATTTTTGACGATTTTTATTTGAACCTAAGGTGACGGCCACATTTATAACTTGGGCATTATTTTCATGCATTAATCGAAGAGCAAGTGAGCTTGTAATACACTCATCATCAGGATGTGGTGAAACAATCATGACAACAAAAGGTAGAGATGGTTTTGGAATAAGAGGTCGAGAAGGAAGAAATTGATTAATTGAATTCAGGTACGAGGTGAAATCCATTTCACCAGTTCCCATTAAAAACGCGTGAGCGCTGTTACCATGTAACAAAACGCAATGAGGATCAAAACTGATCTAACCATAAAACCCCACAAAAATTGGACTTACCTCAATCTAGCAACTCAATAAAAGAGTCGTCTAGAGGGGGAGTGAAGCCATTATGTTTCAGTTCTTATTTTCAATTAGTTACGTTGATAATCATCTTGAAGGCGCACAATGTCATCTTCACCAATATAGTTACCGACTTGGGCCTCAATAAGAATGAGGTCTGAGGCGCCAGTATTGGCCAGTCTGTGCTTGGCCTCTTTAGGGATAAAGGTGGATTCACTTTTGTGGAGGTTAAAGGTTTTATCATCAATAGTGACTGTGGCCGTGCCTTGAACAACAATCCAATGCTCTGAGCGGTGTTGGTGATACTGTAAAGAGAGCTTAGCACCTGGTCTCACAGTGATTTGCTTTACTCGGTAGAACGGACTTTCCTCTAGTATTGTTGAAGTTCCCCAGGGTTTATAGGCAGTGATATGAGAATTAGTCATGGTTAAGTTGATTTTTTTTACTTCGGCCACTAGGTCTTTAACTTTTTG
Source organism: Bacteriovoracaceae bacterium (assembly GCA_947442115.1). Taxonomy (GTDB): domain Bacteria; phylum Bdellovibrionota; class Bacteriovoracia; order Bacteriovoracales; family Bacteriovoracaceae; genus Peredibacter. The sequence continues at coordinate 6,269 of CANEVK010000140.1, forward strand.
AGTTGAACCCTTCTTGGCAATCACGAGAGCATCCGTTGTATCAACAATCATGAGGTCTTCAATATCAATCGTAGAGATAAGTCTTTTTCCCCCAATCACAAGATTATTTTTTGAACCCATGTGAATGGCATTTTCGTTAATCGTATTCCCCGTTGAATCCTTAGGAAGAGCTTCATAAAGTGCATCGAAAGAGCCTAGATCACTCCAGCCAATATCTGCTGAGACGACTTTTACAATTTGAGATTTTTCCATGACAGCATAGTCAATACTTTCAGATCTGATGGACTTCATATCTTCGAAGTTAATGCGAAGGGTATGATCTTTTCGACAGGACTGGAAAGCCTTTAAAGAATCCTGGTAGATATCTGGGGCATATTTTTTGAGCTCTTCTAAAAATATACCGGCCTTAAAACAAAACATCCCACTATTCCAAAAATAGTTACCCGCTTTTAAATAAGATTCCGCCGTAGATAGATTAGGTTTTTCTTTAAAAGATTTTACATCAAAACCATTTGATTCAATATATCCATAGCCTGTTTCTGGATATGAAGGAGTAATACCAAAAGTCACAAGTTTATTTTCTTGGGCAAGAGACTTGGCTTTTTCCAAGGCTTCTTGATAATTATTTTGATTTTCAATTAAATGATCTGACGGAACAACGAGCATAATATCATTAGCTTCCAGAGCAAGAGCGGCGAGAGCAATCGCCGGAGCTGTATTTCTGCCAATTGGCTCCAATATAAACTGATAAGGGAGGTGAGTCTTAAGACTTTCAAACTGATCAAGACCCATAAAGTATTGATTTTGATTAATCACCACTTTAAGTGATTCAGCAAATTTAAAATTTCTAGAGATTGTTTTTTGATAAAGAGATTCATGACCAAAAAGCTGGCAAAATTGTTTAGGAAAAAGTGTACGAGAAATGGGCCATAAACGCGTTCCAGAACCACCACAAAGAATAATGACATGCATAGGCTAGCTCCTTAAGAAATACCTAAGCTAATAGAAGCAACAGTGAAGTAAATAAGTAAGCCTGTGATATCAACAATAGTTGAAATGGCCGGACTTGCTACCACGGCCGGATCCCCCCCCATCCTTCTTACAATCAGAGGTAATCCTGCTCCAATCACCGCAGAGGAAACGACTTGAATGGCAATGGCCAGGGAGATGGTTAAGGCTACGTAGCCCATACTGAAACCAGAGGGTAAAACGGAGTGAAAAGAGAGAAAGGCTATTTTTAAATAAGTGAGGAGTGCAACAGAGAGAGAGAGCATAAAAGAAATTTTAGCTTCCTTGAAAACAATTTTTGGCCAGTCTTCGTCGTGAATTTCTCCCAGAGA
>CANEVK010000141.1 GCA_947442115.1 Bacteriovoracaceae bacterium
ACGTAAAATGCCGCACTCTAGGCCGGCATGAATAGCAGTGATTTTAGCTTTTTTATCATACAGCTCTTGATATTTTTTAGCGACGAGATCGAGGAGCTTATTCTCACGAACAGGCTTCCAACTTGGATACTCACCATTTTTTGAAAATTCCATTCCAAAACCACGGGCCAGCGAAGTCACCTGATTTTCTAAACCGACGCACTCTCCACGGTCAAAAAACCGCAGAGAACTCTGAAGATAGAATTGCCCTCGAACCAGCAGGGAAATGGCCAAATTATTACTCAAAGAAACTAATTCTTTTTGACTTTGAAGATCATACGCATGGGCGCCATGAGGAAATGCCATGAGAAAAGCCGTCAGCTGCTCAGTTTGATCAGGAGAAAGAACGTCCTTAAATGGTTCATCAAGTATTTCAATTTTTCCAAAAAACTTGCGATCCTCCTCTGGCATATAGGTCATCCAACGGCTGGTGACTGTTTTTAAAGCTTCCTCAGCTGTCTTTAAATCATTAAGGTTAATGAGAGCAAAAGCATCACGAGGAATAATATTATGGGCCTTTCCGCCTCTCCACTCATGAATCTCATAGCTCTCACGAGGCATGGAGTTTAACCAATCCATTAAAAATTTAATGGCATTTCCACGCTGCTCATGAATATCAACTCCTGAGTGGCCTCCAAGAAAACCACCCACAAGTAATTTTGCCCCATGATTTTTAATTTTAGCGCCTACAGGATGAAGAGTTTTTTTAAATTCATAATCGATCCCACCAGCGCAACCAATATAGAGACTCCCCCACTCTTCTGTATCTAAGTTGAGCATCTTTTTACCTTGAAGGTAAGAAGCATCTACACCCCAGGCGCCTTTAAGGCCTGTTTCCTCATCAATTGTAAAAAGTAACTCTAAGGGAGGATGAGCGATTGTTTGATCATGCATAAGGGCCAGGGCCGCAGCACAACCAATACCATTATCTGCCCCAAGTGTTGTGCGATCAGCTTTGATCCAATCACCATCTTGAATGGTCACAATAGGATCATTGGAAAAATCAATTTTTCTGTCGGGAGTTGCATCTGTCACCATATCCATGTGGTTTTGAATAATCACTGTTTCATGATTTTCATAACCTGAACTGGCCGGCACATACACAATGACATTGCCCACTTCATCCGTATGAGTTTTTAAATCAAGAGCAGCAGCTTCCTGAAGGATAAATTCTCTGAATTTGTCTTCTTTTTTTGAAGGTCGAGGGATCTGGTTAATGGCATGAAAATATTGCCATACTTTTTGGGGTTCAGTCGGAAAATGACTTGGTAGTTGCATCTCACACCTCAAGGCCAACATATTAATTTTTCAGCCTTTTACCTTTATTCAAAAGGATTGTCAGTAGCGGTGATTGACAGAGTGCCCAAGAGCTTTCTATAAGAGGCGCATTAATAAAAGACTACGGGGGTTTTATGAAACTAAAGGTCAGTTTAATTGCTTTATTTTTATTTGCTTCAACTTCAGTTTTTGCTCAATTTTTTCCTGCAAAAGCTTTCGTGACAGTTTTTCCAGGTCAAGTGACAGCAGAAGTTTATAATCCATATTATGAACCAATCATTTGTAATGGCCAAGTTTTTGGTCAAACAGCTTATGGTGCCGTTTATAATGCCTATTTTCTTGAACAACTTCTTCCGGCCGGCGGCTATCGATATGCCAGAGTGAATGCTCTTCCTCTGAACCCGTTCGTCACTGGTTGGAGCAATATACACTGCCGATTTGCTCGATTTTGGTAAATAAAAGTAAAAAAAAAGCCCTCTTTCGAGGGCTTTTTTTTTAGTTCAAACCTTTATCTAAAACCACATCGTCTGCAGTTCCATTATAGAAGTACACAAAATGATAACCTAAATCCGCTAGGTCCTGAGCTGCCTTAGCTGGAGCGTCATCACCTTTTTGCATGCTATAAAGCATAACGTTCTGAGATTTATTTGGGTATTTCGTAGAAAATTCATTCTTAAAATTGGAGCTATAGTTAATGTGATCAACATTCTCATACTTAACGGGAGTTCTATCAGCAGGTAAAAGATCAACAAAAACAAAATTGAGACGATCTTCAAGTCTTTGTTTGAACATTTCGCGAGGAATTTCATATTTCATAATAGCACCTTGATTGACAGTTATTGACCCTTAAAAGATACTTCGAAATATCAGAAATGTTGAGATAAAAATGGCCGAAAATATTAACCTCGTACCTGTAACTTCTTATTTAAATTGGGATGAATACTTCATGCTCCAGGCCATGATGGCTTCATTTAAAAGTAAGGACCCCAATACAAAAGTAGGATGCGTCTTTGTAGATGATAATAATCATCAGCTATCCATGGGTTATAATGGTCAAATAGCCGGCATTGATGAGTCTAAGATCCCCTGGGGAAATATTAAAAGCGTTCCCCTTGATCAACAAAAATATGCTTACGTTGTTCACTCTGAAGCCAATGCAGTTCTTCATGCTAAAGCTTCCTTAGAAAAATCTCGTTGTTACGTCACTCTTTTTCCCTGCCATGAATGCGCTAAAATATTGGCCACGGTTAAAATTAAAGAAGTGATATTCCTTTCAGATAAATATGCAGGAACAGTTGAGAATACTATCGCAAAACGAATTTTTGAAATGTCGAATATTACCTACCGTGAGCTTAAACTGAGCCCCCAACTTATTGGTGAGATGTCATCTTACTTTCAATCTATTTTGCCTTAAAGAGAAAAAGATCTTGCCCCAAATCCTCTGGTAACTGAAATTGAAACATCTCACTTAACTTTTCAAATGATGAAGGATTAAAAAATTGAATATGGGTTTTATCACGCTTGTAAAACCAATTATCAAATTCCATTTTAGTTTTCAGAGAAAGTTTAGTTTTAATGAAAAGAGATCCGCTCTCTTTTAGTATCATCCTCAAGCGCTTAAGTTCCTCTTGAGGATCGCGAAGATGCTCAATCACTTCAGAGAGAATAATAAAGTCATATTTTCTATCCCAGATCTTTTCATTTGGATGATAAAAAAGATCATAGGAATCAATCAGAATATTTTCTCTCGCCCCTAAATCCTGCAGAACATTTGATCGGCCACATCCGAAGTCTAAACCTTGATCTGAAGCTTGAAGGTGGGGTTTTATTAAAAAAAATACTTTTTCAAGATAGGATCTGTAGTCACTATCATCTGGACTATTTTTATGATCATCATAGCGAAGCTTCTCATCTGCCATAGAAATCAGTTCTGATCGAGGAACAAAAATCAGACCACAAATTTGGCATTCACAATAATGGCGTAAAAAATCTTGACTATAATCACCAATAAATTTTGAAGCACAGAGTGGACAAGAATTAGCGCCCATCTTCCTGGGCCTTAATCCAAGCAGTCACTGAAAGCTTTAAAGCTTGATCTACGGGGATATCAACAATCTTCATTTTATCACGAGAAACGATGAGGGTCATTCCCCCTAACATATAGCTAAAAGGAACATAGACACTGACTTTACTCATGTCTTTAATCTCATCTAGAGATTCCCTTGTCACTAGTCCCATCACTTCGACCCCTAAGTGATCAAGTTGGACTAAAACCACTCGCTGAGGTTTTTCCTTTTCATTACTTCGTCCAGGGATGAGGGCCATGAGATCTTTTAAAGGATTATAAATCGCCTTAATGAGTGGAATCTTTTCCAAAGATTGCGTAATCCAAGAAAAAATTCGGCCAGTAAAATAGTTATTAACCAGAAGACCCACGCACAGGACAAAAATAATCGTCACAACAATTCCAAGCCCAGGAATATAAAGATCCTGTCCTAGCACGAGTCGAATGATAGACGCAAAAAGCGATTCAATATTAATGCTCGCCCAATAAAGGAGATAAAATGTTAATGTAATAGGAAGAACAACAATAAGACCTTTAAAAAATAATTGATTGAGATACTTCATAAAGAACCGTTTTTCCTGTTTTGTTTTTTAGAAAGGAAGTTTATCCTGTAAAAGAACTCCTTTAAGATTATCACAGGCCTTTCAGATGAGCAAAACCGCTCTCATTACGACAAAGCAACATATTCGATCTTCATTTCGAGATGCCACCTTCACCAATCTTAATATTGGTATGGCCGAAAGCTATTTCTGTGCTTTTATGCTTGCCCTTGGGATTTCTGATGTCATCTCAGGACTTGGAACTGTTATTCCCCAATTCATCGGTGTTCTTTTCCAGCTTTTATCTATCCGTTCTTTCTTTCGTCAGTACTCTCTTAAAAATAGGATTTTACTTTTTTTGGCCATTCAGGCCCTATCCATGATTCCTTTGATCCTGATTGGTCAGCTAAAAATAAATTCTGCCTTTTTAACAATCGGAGTTCTTGGCCTTTATTGGGGAAGCCTGCTTTCCTTGAATCCTCCGTGGAATAGACTGATTGGGCACACAGTGCCTCCAAAATTTAGATTAAAGTTTTTCTCCATTCGCAGCCAGTTTGCCCAGCTTTCAGTCTTTATTGGTCTCATTACTAGTGGAATTTTGCTTTATTGGGCAAAAGAGCAGGGATTGGAGCTGAAAATCTTTGTTGGGATCTTTATTTTTGGATTTTTATTAAAACTCTTCTCTTGGTACGAGATCAAAAAGAACCATAATGACTACGATCTCGCTCCAGGTTCTGAGCATCGAGTTCGGTTAAGAGACTTTTTGAGATCAATCCGTTCAACTGATCAGGGAAAACTCATCATCTTCCTCTTTTTCTTTTATATTACCGTCCATTTTTCAGCTCCTTACTTTAATCCCTACATGCTAGGAAAACTGAAATTTAATTACCTTGAATATATGGTCATCACTTCTGTGGCCTATTTTGGAAGAGTTTTTGCTTTTAAATTGATCCAAACCAGGGCGAAATCCAGACATATTAATAAATTATTGTTCATTTCCACGGCCGGAATTACCACAAGCCCACTTTTATGGGCACTGACTGACAGTTATGGGGCTATTTTAACGATTGAATTTCTTTCTGGCTGCTACTGGGCAGGATTTGAGCTTTCTACCATCCTGCTTTACTATCAAAAAATTGACGATCGAGAACGCACTAGCATTATTACCTATATAACTTTTCTTAATACCACGGGAATGGTGATTGGCTCTGCCCTTGGTGCATGGTTCATGGGGATGCTACCAGCAGATTCTAATAAATATATCGTGCTCTTTGCCGTTTCAACATTTTTAAGGGCGATTGTGATCGCCTTTGCTCCACAGATAAACTTTAAAGGCAGACTTCCAAAGCTGACTAATCTAAACCGCTTCTTTCAGATGATCCCCTCATCTGTGAATCTCATCCGACCTTTTATTTGGAAAAAAAAGAAAGATTTTAAGAAAGACAAAGAATAACAAGAGTCAAAAAACAGGCAAAAAAAAAGCCCTCTTTCGAGGGCTTTTTGAGATTACTTCTTCTTAGAAGCTTTCTTTGTAGCTTTCTTTGCTACTTTCTTAGTTGCTTTCTTTGCTACTTTCTTTGTAGCTTTTTTTGCTGCTTTCTTAGCCATAATTTCCTCCCAGGAAATAGTTGGTTAATATTAATTGACCTTTCTTATTTAAAGCTTAAACACATTTTCAATCTAACGCAAATAAAAAATACAAATTTTATTTCAAACCGTACTTTTTTTTTTCAAAGATGTTTTTGAGGAGTTTTTTTGAAGATCCTCAAGCACACGCTGTTGATTAAAACGTCGTATGCCTGAAGATCGGCATGATCACGAGATATATTTAGGAAAAAATGAAATTAATGTCGTCATTTTTTACGTTAACGACAACTTTCCCACCAGCTTCAAGCTTTCCAAAGAGGATTTCATGGGCAAGAGGCTTTTTAATTTTCTCATTAATTAACCTTAAAATTGGTCTTGCCCCTAGTTTATCATCATAACCGTGGCGTCCAATCCATGCCTTGGTCTCTGAAGAAACTTCTAGTTCAACTTTCTTTTCAATTAACTGGTTCTCAAGCTCCATGAGGAACTTATTAACGACCATTTCTACGTTCTTGAGCCCTAGCTTATTAAACCCGATGATGGCATCCAGGCGATTTCTGAACTCTGGGGTAAAAATGTTCTTAATGGCCTGATCTCTTTTAGTGGTATTTATTTCCCCACCTTTGCTTCCAGCAAAACCAATTGATCCAGCCTCCATCTCCTTAGCGCCGGCATTTGAGGTCATGATTAGGATAACATTTCTAAAGTCGCTACTTCTGCCATTTGAATCAGAGAGGGCCCCATGATCCATGACCTGCAATAAAATATTAAAGACATCAGGATGGGCCTTTTCGATTTCATCCAAAAGAAGAACGGAATAAGGACTTTTATGGACAGCATCCGTTAAGATTCCACCCTGATCAAAACCCACATAACCTGGAGGGGCGCCAATTAATTTGGAAACTGTATGCTTCTCCATAAATTCAGACATGTCGATTCTGATGAAATTAATGCCCATAATTTGTGCCAATTGTTTGGCAAGCTCTGTTTTTCCAACCCCGGTGGGCCCGGTAAAAAGGAAATTGGCAATTGGACGTTGCGAGGACCCTAGACCAGACCTTGAAAGGATAAGAGCATTGGCAACTTTATCAATCGCTTCGTCCTGGCCATAGATCATCATTTTGAGATCTCTTTCCAGAAAACGTAATTTCTCTTTTTCATTAACAGTAATGGACTTTTGAGGAATTCTGGCAATTTTAGCAATAATTTGCTCGACATCCGCCAAAGTCACCTCAATTCCGGAGGCAGAGTCGGGCTTAAGTCTTAAATAGGCACCCACCTCATCAATCACATCAATCGCCTTATCGGGCAGCTTTCTATCAGTGATATGTTTATGGGAAAGCTCTACAGCAGCCTTGATGACTTCCTCTGAGTAGCTGACTTGGTGATGCTCTTCAAATTTGGATTTAATCCCGCTTAGAATTTTTATAGAATCTTCAACGGAAGGTTCAAGAACGTCAATTTTTTGAAAACGTCGGCTGAGGGCCTGGTCTTTTTCAAAATATTTTCGATATTCATCAAAAGTAGTGGACCCCATACAGCGTATTTGACCTTTAGAAAGTGCAGGCTTCAACAAGTTTGAGGCATCTAAACTACCTCCGGAGGTGGCACCGGCGCCGATGATGGTATGAATTTCGTCAATAAAGAGGATAGATCCTTTTTCATCATTTCTTTTTTCTAAAGCTTCTAGAACAAGCTTCAAGCGCTCCTCGAAATCTCCCCGAAATTTAGTTCCGGCCAGTAAAGATGCCATATCTAAGCTATAAACTGTGGTTTCAGAAAGAATTGAAGGCACTCGATTCTCTACGATCGCCTTTGCAAGTCCTTCGGCCAAAGCCGTTTTACCCACTCCAGAATCTCCCACGAGGATGGGATTATTTTTTCTTCGGCGGCAAAGGATCTGAATAATTCGCTGAATTTCATCTTCTCGCCCAATAATAGGATCAATTTTACCTTTGCGGGCCTCGTCATTTAGATTTGTTGTAAAATCAGCGAGTGCCTTCTCAAACTTTTCTTCTTTCTTAAATGTTTCCTGACCACTTTCAATGGTCGTCTCTTCATGTCTTTGAACAGGCCTATCAACTGAGTGC
>CANEVK010000142.1 GCA_947442115.1 Bacteriovoracaceae bacterium
GTATGAAATTAAATGACCTTCTAACGTTTGATTCAAACTTAAAGCTTGTTAGAAATCCGGAGTGGCCAGAAGAAATTCTGGCCATTTCTGCTTTAGATAGTCTGCAGAAAAATAGTTTAATCTTCATCAAGAATGCTAAGTTCCTCACTAAATTTCTTCCTTCTTTAAGTAAGGCCCTTGATCTTGGTGTGGGGCTAGTGATTGACGAAAAATTTTATGCCTTAATGAATCAGCATGATAAGCAATTGCTTGAGCAGCTGCCATGGATTGTAACCTCATCGAACCTTGCTCTGACCTTAACCATTCTTTCTAAGCCTTTTCATGACAAAAAGATGCAAGGGATTAACACGCAAGTTGATGGTCGTCAGATGGGAACTGTGGAGATTCATCCTTCGGCTCGAATTTCACAAAATGTGTTCATTGGGGAGCATGTGAAGATCGGTGCTCATGTTGAAATTTTACCAGGCTCTGTGATTATGCCTCATGTTTCAATTAGTGAGGGGACAAAAATTTTTGCCAATGTATCGATCTATCCTTTTACAGAAATAGGGAAAAACTGTCGAATCCATAGCGGTGTTGTTATTGGGAGTGATGGCTTTGGTTATACTTTTCATCAGGGCCAGCATCAAAAGATTTGGCACATGGGTGGAGTAAAAATAGATCATGATGTAGAGATCGGATCAAATTCATCTGTTGATATGGGAACTTTCTCACCTACGCTTATTGGTGCGGGAACGAGAATTGATAATCTGGTTCAAATTGGACATAACTGCAAAATCGGACGAGGCTGTGTCTTATGCGGCCAGGCCGGTATGGCCGGGAGTTCAGTCCTTGAGGATTTTGTTGTTTTAGGTGGTCGCGCAGCAGTTGGCCCTGAAGTTCATCTTGGTATGGGCACCCAGGTCGCTGGTGGAGCTAAGGTGATTGATGGTCAATGGCCAGCGGGTTCTAAGTTAGGTGGACATCCGGCCCGAGATTTAAAAGAGTGGATGCGAGGTCTTGCGTATCTTCGCAAAGTTTCTTTGAAAGATAATAAGGAATAGAGGGGTATTGAAATGATGATGGATAAAAAACAAGTCTTGGATTTTCTTCCCCATCGAGACCCGTTCCTTTTTATAGATACGGTAAAAGAAATTACGTTACCTGATTCTTTAAATGGTAAGACGGGTCCTTTTACTGCCCAGCAAATGATTGGTGGGAGAGTTGTTTGCAGTTTTAAAGTGGATCAATCAGTAAAGGTTCTTGAAGGACATTTTCCTGGAGATCCAATTCTTCCTGGTGTTGTTCAGGTTGAAATGATGGCCCAAGCAGCTTCTTTCCTGGCCACTTATTGTAAGCCTTCAATTGATTCAAAAATTGAAGTGGCCTTGCTGGGAATTGATTCTGCCCGATTTCGAAGGCCAGTTGTTCCTCCCATGGATCTTGAGGTTCATGCGACTCTAACTAAAGTTAGAGGTCCCATTCAAATGTATGACTGTGAAATTTTTTCTAATGGAGAGCTCATCTCACAAACAAGTGTGATGGCTTCCCTTAAATTTAATAACTAAAGAGAATTTTATGACAACAAATTATCAAGTTCATCCTATGGCCTTTATTCATCCTGAAGCAAAAATTGGAAATAATGTTCAGATCGGACCATTCTGCGTGATTGGTGCTAACGTCACGATTGGTGATGATTGTATTTTATATTCAAATGTCGTTATAGATGGGCATACAACAATCGGAAAAAATAATAAGTTTTTCCAATTTGGTTCAATCGGTGCTCCGCCACAGGATAATTCGTATAAAGGCGAGCCAACTGAAACAATTATTGGAGATAATAATACATTTAGAGAGTATGTCTCCATCCATAGAGGAACTCTTAAACAAGATCAAAAAACGATTATTGGCTCCAACTCATTATTCATGGCCTATTGTCATATTGCCCATGACTGTACACTTGGAAATAACTTAACTTTTGCAAACTCAGTGAATCTTGCTGGTCACGTTAATATTGGTGATAGAGTCATCATTGGTGGTAACACTGGTATTTCTCAATTTGTGACACTTGGGCGTGGGGCCTATATTGGTGGAGGGTCAGGAATTGATCGTGACATCCCCCATTTTTGTACGGCCTACGGAAACCGAGTTCGTCTAAAAGGTATTAATATTATCGGACTTAAGCGACAAGGTCATGCCAAAGAAGCGGTTTCTGAAGTTGTTGATTTTTACCGCACAATGGAGGCTTCGGCTCTTGCTCCTCGTGCTTTTGTTTCTCATCCAGAGTTAATGGAAGAGTACAAAAACAATGTTGTTATCCAAGAAATTTCAGCTTTCATTAAAAAATCTGAAATTGGTATTGCTCCATTTATGGCAGGTTAATCATGAAAAAAGTTAAAGTTGCTGTTATTGGATATGGCCATTTAGGGAAGTGGCATTGTCAAAAAGTGGAAGCCCACAAAGACAGTGCTGATTTTGTAGCTATTGTCGAAAAATTTCCAGCTGGTCAAGAAGCCGCAAAGACTAATCACCCTCACGTTAAAGTTGTAAGCAGCATTGAAGAAGTTATTAATGACATTGATGCTGCTTTTGTTGTCACTCCAACTTCAACTCACTTTGAACTTGTTAAATATCTGATTGAAAATAAAAAACACATCTTTTGTGAAAAACCACTTTGTTCTAATGACAATGAAGCGAAGATCTTAACTGAAATCGCAAAAAAGAATAACTGCCTCATTCAACTTGGTCATAGTGAAAGGTTTCATCAGGCCTGGGAAATTTTGCGAGATAAGTTCCAGAAGCTTGCTCCACCATACTCCATTAGAATCAATCGTGTAGCCCCTTTTAAAGGTCGTGCCACTGATGTGGATGTGGTTCAAGATCTTGCCATTCATGATCTTGATCTTCTGCTTTATCTCTTCCAGCAAAAACCTGTAGAGATCAACGGAAATGGCTTTAAAATCAGAACAAAAAACTGGGATCATGTTTCTCTGGATATCAAATTACAAAATGCTTGCGAGGCAAAAATTGTCATTGGCCGCAATAGCGTAAAAGAATTGAGAGATTTAGAGGTGACTTCTGCTCAGGGCATGATCATGGTTGATCTCTTTGCAAATAAAATTCTTGAAGCCTCATCATCTCAGTTTGAGGATGGTTCATTTGTCAGAGAATTTGCTTATCAGAAAAGAGATCATCTTCTTCTAGAACACTTTCATTTTTATGACTCCATTTTAAATAACAAACCAGCCATCATCAATTTTAAAGATGGGGTAAGAGCTGTGCATTTAGTTGATGTGGCCCTTCGCTCCCTTGAAACGAATGATTCTATTAAGGTCCATCTTGGATAGTTGTTTAATTATCGCTGGAGAGAAATCAGGCGAGGAGCATGCCCTTAGTTTTTTTTCCGAACTAAGGCGACAAGCTCCAAACACTAAATTTTTTGGTGTGGGTGGTGAGGATTTGGCGCAAGAGGGTGTTGAAATTCTTTATCATCTGAAAGAATTTTCCAGTATGGGATTTTCTGAGGTCTTTGGAAAAATACCTTTTTATTTTAGGGCCCTCAAAAGAATTGAATCTGAAGTCCTTGCAAGAAATACCAAAGTAGCCATCCTCATTGATTTTCAAGGTTTTAATCTGAGACTGGCCCAAAGATTAAAAAAATTAGGTGTGAAGGTTCTTTATTATGTCGCGCCACAGGCCTGGGCATGGAAACCCCACCGATCAAAAATCCTGGCCGAGAATGTTCATACTCTTTTTACCATTCTTCCCTTTGAGCAAGAATGGTTTAGGCTAAGAGGTGTCAAACAGGTGCGATCAATTCCTCATCCCTTAATGCATACTTATAAAAATCTATTAAATGACCTTCCTCAAAAACCTTACGGGTCGTGGACAGATAAAGTAAAAATTCTTCTTTTGCCAGGGAGTCGAAAATTTGAAATTTTTTCTCTCTTGCCAGTTTTTATTGAAACCATCAAAAAGCTTAAACAAACATATAGACTAGAGGTTCATTTAGTAAAAGTTTCTCATATTGATCAATCGTTTTATGATTGTTTTTCTGAGCACATCGATTTTTGGTATGAGTCAGAGGATCTCACTAAGGCCATGAGAGAGGCGCATTTTGCCTTGGCGGCAAGTGGAACAGTGACCTTAAGCACCGGTCTTTTTGAACTGCCAACTGTGGTTTGTTACAAAGCTTCGCTATTAAATGAATTTATTTTCAATCAATTTATTCAGTATAAAGGCCCGATTTCTCTTACCAATATCATTCATGGTCAAAATATTTTTCCTGAGTTTGTCCAAGACCAGGTGGATGTTGCTCACATCAAAAATGCAATTTCATTTTGGCTAGACCATGAAAAGGCCTATAATAAAACAAAATCTTTGTTGAAAGAAACAAAAGTATGCCTCGCAGGTGAGAGCTTTTCTGTTCCTGACTATATGGCACAGGTTATAAATGAATGAATTGGATAAAAGAAAATTAAAAACTCGTTTTAAGTCTGGGCTTAAATACGTTTTTTTTGCTCCCCTGAGTTCTGCTTGGGATGGTGTTTATCGTCTGAGAAGAATACTTTATGAGTATGGTGTTTTCAAAAAGACTACTTTTAAAGTACCAGTCATATCTGTGGGTAACCTGGCCTTTGGAGGAACAGGTAAAACTCCAACCATCATCTGGCTTGCGGAGTGGATGATCTCTCATGGTCTTACTCCTGTTGTCCTCACCCGTGGATACAAGGGTCAGCTTGAACATTCTTCTGGGCTTTTAAAATCAGGCCAAAAATTTCGCTTAAATCCCTATGATTATGGTGATGAGCCTCTCATGATCTCTAATAAAATGAGTCGTGGCGCAGTCATTGTGGGTAAAGAGCGGTCCAAAAATTTACTTAAATATTTTTCAGAAGTTAAGCCAGATGTTGTGCTTTTGGATGACGGTTTTCAGCATCTGCAGATTCATAGAAGTTTTAATATCGTACTCTTTGATGCCACGAGGGAAATGAAGCTCTATAAAACTGCTCCTCTTGGATATTTACGAGAAGGGCTTTCTGCCTTAAGAGATGCAGATGCTTTAATTATCACGAGGGCCGACATGGTAGGTCCTGATAAGATAAAAAAATTAATTCAATTAATCTCTAGTCACTTTCACCATAAACCTCCTATCGCACTTACAAGCTATAAGCCCCTTGGAGTTTTTGATGTTCACGATAAATACATCTTTTCTAATCATGAGCTAAAAGGACTTAAAGCGATTGCCGTGACTGCGATAGCCTCTCCTGATGCTTTCTATCGATACTTAGAGAGTTTTGGTGTTTCTATCTCTGAAAGGGTGAGCTTTCCAGACCACTATTTTTTCACACCTGAAGATGTAAATGAATTGTTGATAAAGGCTTCTCAGCAATCTGCCATTATCATTTGCAGTGAGAAAGATATGGTTAAAATGAAGAGAGTCTCTCTAGACTCACGCATTCTTTTCACAAAAGTTAAAGTTGAGTTCATCAGTGGGGAAAATGAACTTATTCAAGGGCTCAGCAAAGTTCTCCAGCTTGAATCTCCTGTCTAATCTTTTACAATATAATTAAAGACTTATCTCAAAGGAAACATGTGAAATATTGCATTTTATCAGCTCTCATATTTATGGCCAGTTGTTCTTCGGCCAAACAAGAAAGTGAGTTTAATAAGTCTTTTGAGCGAGCGGAGAAAAATGAACCTCAGGTCAATGTGCAGGCCCCTGATGTGCTTTTAGAGAAATTTGAAATAGAAAAAGAAGAGGCAAAATCAGTTCCAGAAAAAGTAAGTGAGAAAGAAGTCTCAAAAAAGAAAATAATAATTAAAAAAGAGTCAAAGAAAGTAGCTCCCAAAGGAGAGACTCTTATTACTAAAAATAAGAAATTGTCAGATGATTATCCTGAGTTATTGAAAGAAATTAATAAGAAAGCAGAAGCCGTTTGGAAACAATACAAGCCTAATCATTTTATTAACGAAAAAAATTATCTTGATATTCATTATCTTGGTATGACGGTAGGTAAAATCATGGTGATGAATCAGGGGAAAAAGATGATCAATGGCAAGGAGGTTTGGCACCTTCATGCAAGATTTAAGTCTGCCCCATTTTACAGTAGTATTTATGAGTTAGATGATACTGTTGATACCTATGTGACAACCGATGAGTTTTTATCTTTGAGGTACTCTCTGATCCAGAGAGAAAGTAAGCAAGATGTAGATGATCTCCAATTAAATGATCGAGATCAGATGAAAACCTTTTGGTTTTATAAGCAGAAAAAATCAGATGGAAAAATCCGGAACAAAGAAAAAGAAGCTCACATTCCATACTTTAGTATTGACCCATTTTCAGTCCTGTTCTTTTACCAGGGTCTCCCTCTCAAAAATGGTGACGTTTACGAAATTCCTTTGATTAACAAATCTAAGATTTTAATTCTGAAGTCAGTCGTTGAAGCCAGAGAGACCATTGAAACAGAGGTTCATAAAAAGGTACGTGCCATTCGTGTTCATGCAACCACAAAATATACTGGTGAAACTCTTAAAGATGGAGATCTGACTTTTTGGTTCACAGATGACGCAAAAAGAACTCTTGTGAAGGCCAGTGCCAAGATTAAACTAGGTTCTGTTACAGCAGATATTGTGGAAGGGAAATGAGGGATAAGCTCCGTCTATCGGATTTAAGCATCCTCTATGTTTGTTTATCAGACGATTGGGCTACAACAGAAAGACGTTGCCTGGCCGATGCTACATATTTTAGAAACATAGGAGGTACTTCAATACTCCTTTGTCATGAAAAATCAATCATCGATCTTGAAGCAGAAAAGGAATCTATCCCTAGAATTTATTTTTCTCAGGATTTACTTAAATGGAAAAATAAACTTAATTTCTACTTTCAAGTTCAGCATATTTTACAAAAAGAACAGATTGATATCATTCATTCCTATAACTACGAATCACTTATTCCGTTTGGGATGATTCTCAAAGGAATGCCCCAGATTCCGTTGATTTTTACTTTTAATCAGATTGTTGAGTGGCGAAGAACGGCATTCATCGATCGCTTGTTTGTGTCTCGGACTGACTCTATTTTTACTTTTTCACCAAACATTAGAGAGCTTGCGATAGAAAGCTTTCCTGTCAATCCAAGAAAAGTTCATGTGACTGGGGCAGGAATTGATTTTCCAACAAAAATTAATAAAACTGTTCATCCTGAGCATAAAAAAAAGATCGTTGCTTTTATTTCTCGTGCCTCAAATGATCTTGATCATATTCGCCTTTTAGTTGATGCAATTCCTGCTTTGCTACATCAGCTGTCTGAAATGGGTCTTCATCAGAAACTCATTTTTACTTTTATGACTGATGTCTCTTGGTATAATCATCCTTTATATGATCCTCTCAAACGAATGATTTTAGAAAGACACCTCGAGATGCATATTAGTTTTGAAACCAAACCCTTGATCTGCAGTAGTTTCCAAGATTGTGATATTTTTATGGGGGTTCCTCAGTCTGAGCTTTTCACTGATTATGACCTATTTGCCCTCGTGACGCAGACTCCAGTTCTTTTGCCAAGAACGTCAACTCGGCA
>CANEVK010000143.1 GCA_947442115.1 Bacteriovoracaceae bacterium
CGACCGGTAATTTTAAGATACCCCTCTTCAGTGAGGATTCCTTTGTCACCTGAAGACAACCACCCTTCAGCATCTAGAACTTCTCTCGTCTTCTCTAGTTCTTTAAAATATCCAAGCATATTTGCCTTCGATCGAGTCTTAATCTCCCCCTCAGGAGAAATCCTAATCTCAGTATTCCCCCAAATAGGGCCAACTGTCCCCCACTTGATCCGTCCCGGCTGATTAAAAGATGCAATTCCAAAATTTTCAGTCATGCCATAAACTTCATGAATAGGAATTCCTATTTCGGCAAACCATCTTAAAATATCTTCACTGATTGGAGCTGCTCCAGTGAGAGCATATCTCAATTGATCGAGGCCCATTTCTTTCTTTATTTTTTTTCTAATAATAATTTTTAAAATGGGGATTTTAAGCCACAATCGGAGTTTCTTTTGTGGGATTTTAGCCAGTACTCCCTGCTGAAATTTTTGCCATATCCTTGGGACGGCAAGAAAAATCGTTGGTTTAACTTCGATGATATTTTTCTTAAATGATTCTAATGACTCTGCAAAAGCAACTTGACCACCAGAATAAAGTGATCCAAGTTCGATTAAAAGTCTCTCTGCTACATGGGATAGTGGAAGATAGGAAAAAAACCTATCATTTGAACTAATTTTTACAATTTCTACAGCAAGATTAATATGGGCGGACAGAGATTCAAAAGTATGCACAACTCCCTTAGGAAGCCCTGTTGTACCTGAAGTGTAAATAATCGTAGAAATATCTTTGGCCTGTGGTAAATGATTTTGAAAAGTAACCTGAGAACTTGAAGTAAAACTAGACCATGAAGTTGCGTCTTCATTTGGCCATAAGTCAAAACAAATAATCCTAATTCCTTCAGGGACTCCAGCTGACTGCTCCTTCCAATCATCTAATTTCCCTGCTATCAAAACCTTCGCTTCTGAATGGTTAAGAATATAGCGAATTGTATCTGCCTTTAGGGTGGGATAAATAGGAATTGAAATACACCCTGCCATCCATATACCCAGATCAGCAATAATCCAATCAGCACAATTTTTTGACAATAAGGCTACACTGTCACCAGAATTAAGACCTGAATTCTTTAGGGCCTGGGCAAATTTCCTGGCCTTCAATCCCACTTCTTTCCAAGAATATTCTATCCATCCTTTTTTATGTGGTTGCCTTAAATAGATTTGATCAGGTGTCGTGGCTTCAAAATGGTAAAATTTTTCCAATGGAAGTTTTGTTTCAGTCATATTTGGTCTTCTGGTATGGTTAGAATCTCTATTTTATCTTGAGTGAGTTTATGAGCTACAGTGCAAAATTATCCCTTCTTAAAAATCTTTATAAATGCCTGTTTAATTTAAAAAAGAAAAATGAGAATTTCAATTTCGAAGCCCCTCCTGAAATTTCTTTTAAAGAAAAATTATCCTATACCAAGAAAGATCTTGAGCATTTCGCTCGGCTAGTAAACTGGAATAGCGCTGAAATACCTCCAACATTTCCGTACGCCCTTTTGACTCACCTTCAATTTTCCATTGTGAATGATAAGAACTTTCCCTTTCCTCCATTTGGAATCATCCATAAAAAAGAGATTCTTGAGCTTTTAAAACCTCTTAAAAATGGCGAGTGGCAAATGTATTGCCACGTCAATCGTTTCAATCAAGTAGACAGGGGGATTGAAATCGAAATCATCAGTGAACTTTTTATCGATGGTGAGTTGTCATGGAAAAGCACAACCATGGCTTTTAAGAAATTAAAATCTGGTGCATCAAAATCAAGACAAGATAAATTAGAAATGAACAACCCCATTCATTGGCATATTCCGGCGAATCAAGGCCTTCTTTATGGCCTAATATCAAACAATATAGACCCTATTCATATTTCTAAAATTACTGCCAAAATGATGGGCCACAAAAGTTCTATTATTCATGGGATGTGGACTCTTGCCAGAGGCCTTTCAGAGTTTAAGGATGTCCGATTAGGCGATGAAATTCATGTAAAATTCATCGCCCCAATTTATCTTCCCGCAGATGTCTTTTATAATCATGATGAAACAGGTTTCGGTGTTTTCTCTCAAGATGGAAGAAAAACGCATCTTATTGTGGAGATAAAAAGATAATTCTCTATTCTGGTTTTTGTTCAGTCATCTTTCTTTTTACTTTTTCTTTTTTCTTGTTTTGCTTTTCTTTAATCGAGAGTTTTTTCTTACCGTTTTGATTTTGTCTAGACATGATTGCTCCTTCAGTTGAAGTTATCCAGGATTTATCATGCACTATTTGTGGTAGTTTTTTTCTTAATTAAAACTAAATCTCATTATACTTTTTTGCTAAGCCTTTTGATTTTTCGATGGGATATTTCTCAGCATTTTTCTTCATTTTTTTCAATAAGGACTCTTCCAGATTAATATTGAGTTTCGATGATATTCTGAGCAAGTAGTAAAAGATATCTGACAATTCATCCTCTACCTGACCTAGGGTTTCCGGTTTTGATTCAATTTGATTTGATTGTTGCTCATTCATCCATTGAAAAATTTCGAGCAGCTCTGAGCTCTCAACGGAGAGGGCCATAGACAAATTTTTTAGTGAATGAAATTGATCCCAATCTCTATCATTCACGAATTTATCAATCTCGCTTAAAAGAAGTTCTGTGTTAATTGATTGATTTCTTTTCATCTCTAAAAATCCTATGGGGTTAAATATGTCCAAGCAAGAATTCTGGAAATTTTTTGTCCGAGCTTCATTTCAATAACTTTGATATCGGTCACTTTTAATGTCTTAAGCAAGTTTTCTAGGGCCTTTAAATTTTCACCTTTAGAAATAAGTGTCGTGAACCAAACCACTTGATTTTTATAATCGACACTTTCTTTAATCATTTTTGTCACAAAAGCTTTTTCGCCCCCTGTACACCACAATTCATGGGGCATACCTCCAAAATTTAATCTTTCATTTTTTAATTTTAGATTTTTAATTTTTCTGGTGGCCGAAGCTCTGGCCTCACTCGCAGATGAATGAAATGGTGGGTTACAGATTGTGAAATCGATCGTTTCATTTTTATTAAGAATATTTTTGAAAATAAATTGAGATTCTTTTTGATGACGTAGTTCTATATGATTTTTCAAAGATTGATTTCTTTCAAGGATTTTGGAACTTGAAGCAAGAGCACGCTCATCGATATCTGATGCAATAAAGGTCCAATTAAACTCGCTGACTCCAAGGATGGGGTAAATGCAACTTGACCCAGTACCAATATCAAGTCCCTTGCATGATCTTTTGTTCCCTATCAAGTCAGCAAGATGATAAAGATAATCCATTCGACCTGGAATGGGCGGACAAAGAAATCCATCTGGTATATCCCAATCATCAATTTGGTAATGGGTTTTGAGTAGCGCCTTATTAAGTAATTTAACCGAAGCGGCATCTGAAAAATCGATGCTTAATTTACCAAATTTTTCGATGACATAGTTTTTAAGTTCAGGGCATCTCGAAATCAGGAGATTAAAATCATAACCATCTTTATGCTTATTTTTGGGGTGCATAGTCTGAGACTATCGAAATGTCTCAAACCAATCAAATCCAAACAGCTACCGTTATGAAATCTATTGATTTTGAATAGTGGATTAGCTTAATGTGACGTATCCCTCAATTTAAAGGAATAACGCCATGCAGTTAATGATGAAATACTTTAAAGGATCTATTTTACTCTCCCTGATGGGTGGAGCTTGTGCTTTCTGGGTTGGCCAATACTACTCTGGAACTATGGCCGGTGGTTTCTCGGCGCTTTTTCTAGCCACTGTTTTAAGTGTTCTTGAAATTTCACTTTCATTTGATAACGCTGTGGTGAATGCGATTGTTTTGAAAAAGATGACTCCCCTTTGGCAACACCGCTTTTTAACATGGGGTATTGCGATCGCGGTCTTTGGAATGCGACTTGTTTTCCCTCTTCTCCTCGTTGGAGTCATGGCCGGTATTAATCCGATTGATGCTCTCGTTATGGCCGCTAAGAAGCCAGATGAATATGCCAAGATAATGCTTTCTGCCCATGTCAGTATTGCTGCTTATGGTGGAGCCTTCCTTATGCTCGTGGCCCTTAAGTATTTTTTTGAAGAAGAAAAAGATGTTCATTGGGTTTCTATTATTGAAAAACCAATCTCTAAACTTGGCAGAATGGATGCTGTTGAAATAGCGATCACCCTGGCCATCATTTATGGTTTCTCATTATACCAAGCAGAACATGAAAAAATGAGTTTCCTCGTTTCTGGGATTTGGGGTGTTGTCACTTATGTCGCTGTCGATGGGATTGGGGCCTTCCTTCAATCACCTGATGAAACTCAAGAATTAGACCTCAATAAGGCCAGCATGGGTATGTTCCTCTATCTTGAGGTGCTGGATGCTTCTTTCTCATTTGATGGGGTTGTAGGGGCCTTTGCTGTTACTAATAATCTCTTCATCATTATGATCGGTCTTGGTGTAGGTGCGATGTTTGTTCGAAGCCTGACGATCATGCTCGTAGATAAAGGAACTCTGGCCGAATATCGATATCTAGAACACGGTGCTTTTTACGCAATCGGCTCACTTGCTGTGATTATGTTTTGGGGAACGATTCACCACATTCCAGAAGTCATCACTGGGCTGATAGGGGCCATTCTGATTGGAATGTCTCTTTGGTCGTCAATTCTCTATAATAAGAAAAATGGTCATTAAAAAAGGCTCCCTAGGGAGCCTTTTTTTTTAAAGAATTTTCATCTTTTTAAAATGTCTTAAATAAACTTCATCATAATCTTTGTCGGGAAAAAGTTCTTTAGCGGTCTTCACAATTGAGCTGGCCATATCTGGCATTTTAACTCCAGAACCCAATCCAAAATGAGCTTCCAAGATAATCTTATCAATATCCTCACGAGGAACACCATTTTTATACATTTCTAGAAAAGCTTGAAAGATAGGAGTTGACCAGAGCTCATCAGATATTCCTCCATCAACTGGGGCATGAGCAGCATAAGTTCTTCTACGATTATAAGTTGGTGAATAGGCATTTAGTTTTCTACCAGGCCAGCAATCATTATGGCCATCCCATTTGAAAACCCAATTCACTTCAGTATTAAGTCCATTTTCTGTTGTCACACTATAAGAAGCTGCCCAATAATCGCCAAACCCTTCACCCATGGCACCCGTATCACCACCATACCATGAAGGATTAATATGATGCTGAATCGCATGTCCAAGCTCGTGAAGAATCACATCTGCATCTTCATTGTCATCGACACAACCATGACCAAAGGCCAGGCGACGTGAAGAAGGAATGTAGTGAGAATTATCTGCCCCATCAACACCATTGGCATCAATCTCTAAGCTTTTTGAAAAAATCGCATGCTGCCCAGTAAATCCTAATGACTCTAAATAACGTACACTGCGGTCAATATGAAGATAAGTCATCACATCATTAAATTGATCTTGTGATCTTTCATAAAGCCAGCTTCCATCAGCTGAAGTAGCAGGCGCAACATCAGGACTTTCAAAATCAATCAGTGTGACTTTTGGTCCACGTAAATGGTAGACACCATTGACAAAACTAATCTCATTCAATTGCTCATTCTTATAAGCTTGAGTAAATAGACTATCATCTGAATCATCCTGAAGATCCGTGCGCCCGAGAGTAACAACAGGATTTGGATCAAAAACTTGGGCCGATCCTGAAATGAAACTCACATTTTCAAAAAGATTAAAAGGTTTTTGAGATTTTTCAAAACGAGTGAGTGCTTCACTGAATGACTTTAATGGTAATTTTTTATTATGCATTTTCAGAGCAGGTTCTGCTCTCTTCATGCGAGGTAAGGCAGCATCTTCAACTGATAAAATAGTCCCAAGTGTTGCATCCACCATAAGAGCATAATGACCAAATGGTGAGGATGTGCTGAGAATAATTTTATAAACTAAGCCTTGTCCGTTCTTGAATAAAAGCTCTGCTTTGGGTTGCTCTAATAATTCACCCTGAACACCGAGATTATTCCAGTCAAGATCAAGCGCCATAGCTTCAGAAATCAAAGGGATGAAAGATTTTTGCGACATTGGCCTAATAAGAACTGTATTATTATAAATCTTGCTCACATGACCTCTTGAGTTCAGAGTCACTACAAGCTCAGCTCCTTCAACCTCATGCCCAAGATAAGTCTGTTGATAATAGTAATGAAACCCAAGCAGACTTTGTTTCGTTTCTTTCAAAATAAAATCTTGTGGCTTAAGTCCTAATCTGAAATTCTCATTCGCCTGCTCAAAGGCATCAGCGCCTTGCTTGCTAAAGCTTTTTGATGAATCAGAAAAAATTAATTTGTTGGCAAAAGCAGAATGAGAAAATGCGGTGACCATGATGGCCAGATAAAAGTATTTCAAGTCTAACTCCTTGACTGAAAAAGCAATCCATTGATTTAAGCTTAAAACTTCTAACAAGATTTCGTATAGTTAGAATTCCTTACAAGTTCATTCAATGAACACTTATTAACCAACCGGCGAGCTCGGAATTAGAACCCTTCTTGTCTAAGAGTTATCAAGGAAATCAGTAGCCTAAAACTGATAGGCTTAGGCTTATGAAATATATTTATTGGATGCGAAATGATCTGAGGACTCAAGACAACGAAGTCTTGGAATGGGCCAGTCACCAGAGGGGTGAGATGCTCATCCTCTATACTCTCCCCTCAGACATCCATGAATGGGGTCCTCATAGAAGAGGTTTTTTAAAACAGACACTCGATGATCTAGAAAAGAATTTAAAAAACTACAACCTCAATCTACATATTACAGCTCGCTCCATCGTTGATTTCCTACCTGAACTTTTTGAGGTTCAAAAGTTTACACACCTTTTATTTTCAAAAGAACATGCCTTTAATGAACGAAGAGATGAACAAAAAATTAAACAGATAGCCGAAAGCCTAGGTATAAAAGTTGAAGAGTTTGATCAATCAAGCCTCCTAAAGGAAACTGAACTGGCCTTTGACATACCTCAGCTTCCTAAGATCTTTACCGAATTTAAAAATACTTTGGGCGCAACTTTTAAAGTTTCTCTTCCTGTTGAATTACCAATAAGTAATCTCCATTCACTTCCTCTTCCCAAAGAAAAAATTAATTGGGGAGAATTGTCCAATCACTCATGGTTTGAAGGTGGGGAGTCCAAGGGACTAGAAAGAATTCAAGCTTTCATCTGGGAATCCCAGAGCATTCTTCACTATAACGATACTCGTAATGGTATGATGAATTTAAATGACTCTTCAAAATTTTCACCTTGGCTGGCCCTAGGTGCCATCTCAGCTCGACAGATTTACCATGAAGTCAAAAAATTTGAATTACAGCATGGTGAAAACAAGTCATGCTACTGGTTAATTTACGAACTCCTTTGGCGCGATTACTTTAAGTTTTACGCCAAAAAATACGGAGCAAGAATATTTTTGGCCGATGGCATTCAACAAAACCCAAACAAAGTTTTTAAAAATGATGAAGCTGCCTTTAAGAAATGGACCATGGGTGAGACCGGTGAACCATTCATTGA
>CANEVK010000144.1 GCA_947442115.1 Bacteriovoracaceae bacterium
AAACTCTTGGGGTCAATTCAGCAAGAGCTTGATTTTGACCAATAACTTGATTGGCCTTGCTGATAATAGTCGTACGTAAGCCCAGACCATCTTTGAGTGAATTATTTTGCCACCAAAAAAGTCCGATGAAACTTAAAGGGACTAAAAAGATAAGCAAAATGATAATACCTTTAAATACTTTTTGCTGCTCTTCTTCGAGGCCATTATAAAAATCTTGGATGATATTGTAATTTGGAGTGAGTTTAAACTTATCAATTTTTTCAAAAACAATTTGGTCTAATTTTTGAAAGAGTGGAGTTTTTTTTATGTCTTGCATATCATTGATCCGATGCAGATAGTTTAAGCTTCAAATTTTTTGAATCAATAACAACATTAACATCAATCAGTGCAGATCTTTCAAATTGAGCTTTTAGTTTTTCAAGCTCTTCAACATTTTCAGCGATAAAGCTGGCGATAATCTCACCAGAATCTTGTGAATTAAATTCAACAAGAGTTGCTTGGGTTGATGCTGCCGCCTGACTAATCATGACTAATGGATGAAGAGCTTTTATTTCTACAGCTGATTGAATTGTTGAAATTTCCTGCTTCACACTTCTTTGTTTTTTGATAAGTGAATCAAGAACAGGTTTCGGATTAGTGGCCAGAGATCTTCTTAATCGACCATTAATTTCAAGGACATCATTTTTGATGACGTTGGTGAGTTTGGCATTAACAAATTTAATGTCTTTTTCTATAAAAATTCTTTCTACAAATAATGATACAAGAAAGATCATGGCAACGGCAGCCACTCTAACACCCAAGAAAGCAAATGAATGAAGTGGGATCTCAACAGAGGATGCTTGAGCAAACTTACCATTCAACAAATTAATGAAGCGATTTTTTCTCTTCATCCCAATCGCCATCATGTTCGTGAGGGCATATTTGGATTTATTCTTTGGATTTAGATCAATTTTTTCTGATTCTACTTTATCAAAAGTCTCAAGAAGCACGACTTTTGAATCCCACTTCTCTGAAAGATAACTCGTGATATTTTTGATATTCGTTGTGCCACCAGTGATGAACACGTGTTGCAGAGATAAACTAAAATTGACTTTGAGTCCTACTTTCCATCTCATGAAATCATTTACGAGTGGTGCAAACGCTTTATCCATCGCAAGAGCAAATTCTTTTTGAGTTTTATCGACAGAGTCAATTAAGTTTGATGTTAAAAGGAACGCACTTTGGTGCTTGTACATGACAGCTTCTTCAATATCAATATTGTAAGTCTTGGATATCATCTCATTTATGTGAGACCCACCCATGTAGCTGACATGAGTCACTATCAGGCGAGAGTTATAAAAAATGTAGGCCTTAGATGTTTTATGACCAATATCAAGAATACAGAACGGGCCAGCAATGGCATTTTGATTAAAATAATTTTCAACGACACTCGCTTCAGTCGTGAGAATATTTGGGAGTGCATTTTTATCTTTAAATAAATTATAGTTCGATTCAAATTGGCTTTCTTTGACAAGACCGGCCAGTGCCATATATTGAGTTTTGGCAAATTCCATCCTGTAGCCATAATGAATTTCATTTAAAGGGTAGGGGATGTCTTCTTCTAGTTGGAAGGGAAGCATCAATTCAGCTTTCTTTTTACTCTTAACTGGTAAAGTGAGAAAACGAGTCGACATAAGCTCATTATCAAATTGAAAAATAACTCTGCTATCAGGCTTACTAGAATTTTCGATGAAGTCTTTTACGATTGAAACCTGGGCTTCAATTGTTGAAATTCCCGGATGATCTGTCATGTAATCAGTTAAAATGATTTCACTCATTTCAACATGACTAATCTTTCGTTTATCTACAAAAGAAGAGATGTACTTGACGCTATAAGAACCAATATCTATGGCTAAAACATGCATAACGTTATTTTAACTTAAAAAATGAGAATAAGCCTAGTAAATAGCTTAATTGATTTGAATTTCAATAATTCTTGGTTCAAGTAGTTGAGTTGGTTGCTTGGCTACTGCTTGAGTTCTTTTTTGATAGTCAGCTTCTGACTCCCCAGAATTTTTTGGTGGTTTGGTTGTTCCATTAGGTGTTGTGCCGGCGGATTCTTGCTTGGGCATGTAAACATAGGCGACAAGAGTATAGGTCGATCTATTATAGAGGCCCTCACTTATAATTTTGAACAAGTTTGGATTTGATCCAAAAGTGACTCCTGCCTTTGTAAACTTTTCTATTCTTTCATCAAAGACTGTATCCGCAACAATTCTTTCGATCTCAACAACCCATCTTTTTAAATCTTCTATACTGTTAAAAAACTTAGGTTGTTCTGGATTATCCCTATATTCAAAAAAGGATCTTATTTGTTCATCATCAATACTTGGAACTAGAATCCTTAACATATTTGCAGTCAGTTTATTTAAATCGATCTGAGCTGAAGGATAAACACTGAATTCATTTTGGATAAGTTCAATCAGTTCATCATTCCAGCCAGGTATGGCAAAAAGTTCACTCGATGATGATAGTGGGCCATATTTAGGGGCGAGCGGTATCCTCTGAAAGTCTGCTTCGGCCCTGCCGGACATTGGATCTGTCATGAGGCTCTGATAATCTGAAATGTAAAACTTTAAATTTGTGATTAACTCTTGATAATTTATGTTTGCATTTCTTTGCTCAAAATCTTCATCCTTCTCCTTTTTTTCATCTACAAGTCTTTTAAGAATAAAGTAAAGAGATTGATCTACTGAAACATTATTTTGAATAGCACTTGGGCTAGCATCGATAATTCCATCATTAGGATCCTCATCAATCAAATTTTGCCCTTGAGGATCAGCAGGATCATAAGGTCTTTTTTTTGCCGTATCAAATCTTAAAAGATTTAAATTCATTCGATTGGAAATATTTGTGACAGTGACCCGCATTGAACCCTCAAGCAGGGAATCTTCAGTAAATTTTTGAACCGTATCTTTAATCGCACCACTTGCGCCTGCACCGAGGGGAATGGGGAAAATAAAGGGTACTTCCCAGAGTTGATTAAGAAGTTGTGGAGGCACCTGGCTTTTAGCTGTTTCATTGCTTTCAAGTTTATTAAAAGCTTCCTTATAGAGTTTTAAACGAGTCATGGCCATTTGCAGACCTGATTCTGCTAGTAATTTTGCCTGAGATCGATCCATGACATTCGTGGCTTTTATTCGAGAGATTTTGCTCTCAAAAGTAAATTCGCCATAGATCGCCATAAGTAAGATGATGGCAGTCATGATCATCATCAGAGCAACGCCACTCTCATTTGAGAGAATCTTTTTAACATCTCTGAGGCAATGGCGCTTAATTTCCATTCATTCCACCAGATTGAGTATTTGTTCCACTCGTTGATCCATTTGGTGTTGATCCATTTGGATTCGCTCCAGGCTGAGTGACTGGATTGGCCAAGTTATCCTGTGGGACTTCCATTGGCCAGTGATTACGAAAAATACGAGCGACTGATTTTTTTATTCCTGAGGCATCATACCAAGTGATAAGTATTTTGACTCCTCGAAGAGCATTCTCACCACCAGGAACGGAACGTAGGGAGGTTTCCCATCGTTTAGAATTCATATTCCAAAATTGAAACTCTAAGCTTTCAACATTCTCAAGTAAAATGGCAGCTTTTACAGTGCTTTTTTCGGGGTCAATTCTTTCATCATCGTAGGGGTCATCAGCATTAAAATATCTCACAAGACTTTTAAGGCCTTGAGGGATCAGTGTATTCTTTTCTTCGGTCTCATCTTTTCGCGCCATATTCTCCCCAAGTGCATACCGAACCCAAGCAAAATGAGATTGTCTTGTGTTTTGTATCTTACGACGATTTGAGGACGTAAAAAATTCGAAGATAGTTTTTTCTGGATTATAAAAACGAGGGACAGGTATACCTTCTTTACTCAGGCCACTGAAATGCTGATTTTGTTCAAATCTTTGATTCAGTCTCATGTAGTATTCTTGAAGTTGGGGACTAATTGGAGTTGCGGGTTTTATGGGTTGACCAGTATTATCATCTTTGCCATCCATGTTGGCATCGGATGTTGTTCCAGACATAGGATCAGCACCACTTCGGTCCATGATAGATGAAAAATACATAGGCGAATACATCTGTGAAAAGTCCCACTCAAAGCGCGCCATAGCAGTTTCGATCTGGAGATTATTTTTATTGATTTCCGTCGTTCGCTCCATTGTATCAGCTGCATTTTGAGTGATTGAAACAACACCAATAGTAATAAAGCCTAACAATGTTATGGCGATGAGGATTTCGATGAGAGTAAAGCCGGACTGTTTAGAAGCCGACATTGAGTTGAATTCTTTCATTATAATTCGTAAGCCAGGTTGCTAAACTATAGCTATATTTTGTTTCCTTGTTTGTCACAGTGACTCGTGCTTGCCAGACTATCTTTTCAATATTTTTTTTGAGTTCATCAAAAACCATCTTCTCTAAAGCAGCATTTCGATTAGGTCCTGAAGAACTTTGGTTCATATACTGGCCCTGATAGGCATCCTGGCCTTCATTTGAAATATTTCCTTTTTGCCCAAATATTTGGCCAAAATCGGGTATGGTTAGTTTTTTTACTTCAAGAGTGTACTCAAAATTTGAAAGATCTTTATCTTCAAAAGTTTTTGTTTCTTTCATTGACCCCATAATATTTTGAAATTTAGGTGGGTCCAAGTAGAGTTCATTGATTTTTCTCTCACAGAGTTGCTGCAGAATGAGCTGCTCCTCAGAAAGTTGGGAGTCCGAAACGTTATAGCCTTGCGAGGTTAAAAAAGCTGTTACAAAAAAGGCAAACAAGGTAATAGCAATCAATACCTCAATAAGAGAAAAGCCGTGTTGGTTTGAATTTTTTACTGAGTAATCCAATCTTTATATACCTCGTCCATTCTAGTTTGAAGTATATCTTCCTTCTTAGCAACGCTTTCAGTCTTTAGTGTCTCAAAAACACTGCGAGTTTCAGATAAAAATGGTTGGACTTCCAGATAGGCCATTTCCTCATCAGTGGAAAGAAAGATGATGGCCGCATCTTTTTCTCCAGTTGGGTAAAAATAGATGCTAGCGTCGTTCTCTCTGAGAATTTTCTTTTGAAAGGAACTTGCAAGACCATTAACCGCTACATATTCGGAAAGTTCGTGCTTAATTTCCTCAAATTCTTCTACTTTTGTGAATTGTTTATTCAAATTGGCAATTTTGGTCTCTTCAGCTTTTTCCTCTGCCAAGCTTTTTGAAGTTTTCTCAGGCATGTCGGGAAGAGGCATATTTCCTGGAGGGCCATACTCCACATTGTATTCAATAGGCTGCTTATCGAGGGAAATTCGTAGTCTAACGACTGTATTTCTTAGAATGGATTCGTTGGAAGCAAATCGAATGGATCTCTCTAGATCAGACACAGCACTTTGGAGGTCTCTGTGTTTTTGAGCATCATCCCCTGAGGGGACGGCAAGAAATACTAATGAGGCTAGAATGAGAGCAACCAGGATTTCAATAAGTGAAAAGCCTGATTGCCCATTGAGTTTATTAAAGGTCTTTAGAGTTGATATCTGCATCAGTTCCTTCACCACCCTCGGCATTATCAGCGCCATAAGAAAGAATGGTAAAAGTTTTGCCATCAGACTCATAAATATATTCACCATCCCAAGGATCTAGAGGAACTTTGCCTCCATCGATATAGCCACCTGGAGCATATCGTTTACACTCGCGACCACCAGTAGGTTTTTCTACAAGTGCCTCAAGGCCTTGGTCAGTAGTAGGGATAAAGTTACAGTCACGGCGGAATTCTTTGAGTCGTTCTGAAATTGAACGGATCTGAATTTTTGCAGTTTGAACTTGTCCTTCAGCTAAGCTTTCTGTCACTTTCCCGGCCACAAAAGTACCGGCAAGTCCAAGGAGAGTTAGCGCAATTAGAATTTCAATCAAGCTCATTCCATCTTGGGAAGCCATGATTGATCTAAGACTTTTTTTCATTATAGTACTCCTCTCAAATTTAAATTTTATTAATATCCATCATTGGAATCACCACCGCAAAAACAATAAAACCTACAGCAACGCCCAGGCATATCATCATAATAGGCTCAAGAATAGAGGTGAGTCCGCCGATTTTCGATTGTACTTGATCCTCATAATTTTCTGAAATGATTTTTAACATAGGCTCTAATTCCCCTGATTTCTCGCCGAGCCGAATCATATGGGTGACAAGGGGAGGGAAGTAGCCACTTTGGATGAGTGGAGCAGTCAGGGTTGCCCCCTCAGAAACACTCACTCTCGCTTTTTCAATAGCATCCTTCATGTGAACATTAGGAACAAGATTTTTTACAATCGTCATGGCCGTCAGAATGGGAACACCTGAGTTAAGCAGTGTCCCAAGTGTGGAACAAAAACGACTCACGTTGATCATCTTAGTCAACATTCCAAGGATTGGTAATTTCAATTGCAGTGCATGCCACTGGGCCTCTCCCTTGGAAGTTGAGATGTATTTACTCACCAGATAAATGGACCCAACAATGCCTGCGATCACAAGCCACCAGTAATTTTGAAGAAACTCAGAAATCCAGATACAAACTTTTGTAATAGCGGGGAGTTCTTTTTTAGTCGATTGAAATATTTTTGCCATTTTTGGAATCACAAAAATAAAAATGACGTTCATCATAGCAAAACCAAAAACCGCCATGATCACAGGATAGGTCATGGCGCCTTTAATTTTATTTCTGAGTTTCACTTGAGCTTCAGAGAAGTCTGCGAGTCTCAGAAGAACAATTTCAAGTGTCCCTGAAGCTTCGCCAGCTTCCACCATGTTGATATAAACTGAATTAAACACTTTGGGGTGATCTTGAAGGGCCTTGGCCAAGCTCGCACCCTCATTTACTTTTTGTCTTAGGTCCGCAAGCACCAGCCTGAGAGTTGCATTCTCAACCTGATCTACGAGGGCAGCGAGGGCTTCAACAATCTGGATTTTTGCCTTGATTAATGTCGCCAGTTGTCGAGTCATCATAGCAAGATCTTCAACGCCAACACTGCCAGAAAATCTAAAAAAACTATGACCTCCACTCGTTCCCTGGGCTTTTTGCTCTTTGATATCAATGAGCATAATACCCATGGACTTTATTTTTTGTTTTGCAACAACAATACTTTCAACGTTAAGGGTGTTCTTAACTTCCTTACCAGAGCGATCCATTCCTTTATAAGAGTAGATTGGCATAAATTAATGAGTCTCCTCAGCATTAATGGCACGAAGAATTTCCTCAACCGAAGTGATTCCTTCGAAAATTTTATCTAAGGCATCTCCTCTGAGTGTTCTCATGCCAGATCTCACTGCTGCTTTTTTGATGGTCGCTGCATCTACTTTTTGAATAATGAGAGCGCGGATTTCATCATTAATGATGAGAAGTTCCGAAACCACAGTACGTCCTGAATAGCCAGTTC
>CANEVK010000145.1 GCA_947442115.1 Bacteriovoracaceae bacterium
GAAGATCAATTTCATGAGTGGAGGAAAATCTTTTCAGGGTCTCATTCGCTATTATCCTCTTTTAAAAGGCGCCCCCGAATCGAAATCAATTGAGTTGTATGATTCTGGCTTAAGTCATTTTCGTTCAGATGATCTTTTACTGGCGGAAAGAGATTTAAGTCTAGCCCTCCAGTTTAATCCCCATTTCGCTGATGCGTACGAGGCCCTAGGAGTTATGTTAGGACGCCAAGACCGTTTCCAAGAGGCAATATCGCTCATGGAAAAGCTGACTGAGGTTGATCCTGACTCCACAATGGCGCATACCAATCTTTCGCTTTTCCTCATGAAGCTAGGAAAAATTGAAGAAGCTGAGAATCACAAGTCTCTTGCGACGATGAAGTCATTTAAAAAGTTTGGCGATGAAGCTCGTGAGAAAGAAGCTTCCGCGCAAAAAATGAAAGCTGAGATTGAAGAATGGTCGAGGCGAGAAAAAATGTTTCGTGAAGTCCTGGAAATCGATCCTGAGGATACTCTCGCAAATTATGGCCTTGGTTCAATTGCTGTCGAAAAAAGAGATTGGGCATCGGCGAAGGATTTCTTGGAGAGTGTTTTGAAAGCAGACCCAAAGTATTCCGTGGCTTATCTCGCACTAGGTAAAGCGTACAATGGACTTGGCCTCCTCGAAGAGGCGAAGTTAACATTTTCCGAGGGAATAAAAGTAGCTGCAGCCAAGGGTGATTTCATGCCGGCCAACCAGATGCAAAGTGAACTCGATCGTCTTTAATCTTTTTTGTACATTTTCTTCTTACTTCTCAATTCTGCTGTTAAGGCCTGAAGATCTTTTTTGTGACGAATGATTCTTCTTTCCCACTTTGGGATTTTTGCTTCAAACTTTTTAAGTTCTTTCTGCTGGGCCATTACAATCTTCCAACCCGTCTCAGTGATGAGCTTCTTTTTCCTCGCCCATTTTAGATCCTCAAAACTGTATTTCAACATGTGAAATTCTTCAACCGCTCGCCAAAGGATTTTTTCTTTTTCTTTCGGAGAGAACTTATACCAAATGTTATCTATGTCTGTATTAGCGAGGTCGGAAAAGAGCTTAAACGCCCAATAGAATGTGAAGTAGGCGTGATAGATCCCACGAAGAGGACGAGCTGTTCTTCGCCAAGGGCTGTAATAGATGACATCAGCTGGCTCATCGATGAGCTTCACTAGATTCAGATAATGATTAAGATGATGATGTCCGTTCTCGTGAAGAAGATCGTCCATAAGGTCGACGAAGTCTCTGTCGTAAAAATTGATCATCGACACACCTGGAAACTCCTGGTGCGAGTAACTAACAAACTCTTTATTGTGAATGGGTATAACTTTATCTGTGAAGGCTGAGAGGCGCTCCCAAGATGACGGGGAGAATTTTTTTATCAATTTGTAGGCGAGATCAATTTTTTGTGAAAAAACTTTCATCTCTTTCAAAGAGTGAGTGAGAAGATCGAGATCTTTACCCTCAAGAGAGAGAGTTGTTCCCAGCAGAGGTGAGATTTTCCCCTCGCGGATTCTTTCACCCAGAACACTTTGAATTCGGTATGAGGGAGATGTGGCGTCTATTTTTTCGACGTGTCTTTTCCCGAGAGTTAGTAAGTGAGCTTCGTACGGCTTAAGAGTTGCTACAGAAGCTTGTTGAACTGATTTGCCATTGTTAAGACTTTTGAGAAAAACATCTGCGAATTCAGAGTCGTTCCAAATATCAAAAATCAGATCCTCGTCGCGACTAAGACCATCTTCATTCCCTTCACGGGGTTGTGCACTCTTGAGATAGAAAAATGTCTCAAGCTGCTCGAGGTAGAACCAATTAAAATTGGAGTATTGAGAGAGAAGTTGTTCGTGATCTTTCATCCAAGACTTAAGCACGCTCGCAGGCATACGCGCCAAATTCAATCGTATCTTTTTCCATTTTACAGAATACCGTGAACGTATTCTGGATTTAAGGCGACGATATTGTAGGGGAGAATAAATCATAAAAAGTGGCTGGTCGGTTCTCGGTCATCCGAACTTTTCACTCCGCCAGTGTTCCTGACTGATTTTATTGACTATTCTGGTGTGCGTCCAGAAGAAAGTCTCAGTTCACTCCTCGAAAAGTACCAAGAACAGGGCCTCAGTTTGAGACAAATTACAGCCCTTAGTGTTCACTCCCGTGATCGCATTACAGAGCGTCTTAAAGAAACCGGGGTGAAACTTCGACCGCATAATCCGGCACGAAAGCAAGCTTTTAGTGAGGCCCAAATTAATGAGCTGATGCATCACATGAGGAAGAAGGGAAAGACCTATCGTGAAATTGCCGAGCAGCTCACAAGGATCAAGGCGAAGTCAAAGACTGGTAAGACTCAGTGGCATCCTATGATGGTTAAGAGGATGCTTGGCTTTAAAATCGAAGCCCTTTGATTTTCTTGTAGTGAAGATTATCAGGGATGAGAACGGCTTTCTCGCTATTGGACGCAAGCACGGAATAGGCAATATCAAAATCCGCACTAACAATAAATGGAAACTTTGAGCAGTTCAAAACATTAACGAGCATAGAATCATTTGATGAGAGACATGTTTGTTCACTAATGGAATACATTTTATGCCAATGAACCTTCTCATTCATATATAGAGAAAGTTCCTCTCCCCTGAGGTCAATATAGTTTAGATTTAGTTCTTCAGAAAGAATGCTCCATGACTCAAATAATTTTCCTGACAAGTATTCATTACAAAGCTGAACCCACCCAATTTGTCCTGATTGAGTTCTTGGCATGAATGATTCTTTGCAATCCTTAATTCTCGAATCAGTAAGAAGGGGAAGTGCATCGCTCGCAGCTTGAGCATCAATCCAAGTTTTTTGAGCACGAAGAACTTTCTGTGTAGCCACTGAAATTCTCCACTTAGAACTTGCAGAAAGCATACCCATCATAGTTTCAGTGATGATAAAGCGTCTTCTTATATCTACAAATTCAGATCGAGTTGTAACTGTAGTAAAAATGGGGATACGATACTCGGCAAGTTTTTCAAAAAGAAATTCAGCATCTTCATAAAACGGGTGAAGCTCATCAGTTACAGCAATAAGAAATTGTGTATCAACTAAACATCCTTGAACTGGTGAGTTTAGTTTCTTGAAATACTGATCAATTTCTGAAAACGGAAGAGCTTGTCCCAAATTAAATTCCTGCCTCAGGAGTATGAAGAGAACGAGCAGCAATTCCTTCATCTTTTTGAATATCTTTCTTGATTTGATTTTTCTCACTGATGTGAGTGACTTCTTCGATGATTTTGACAAGCTCAGGAGATGGTTCTTTTCGGCGTAAATCATCAAGACGCTTACGGGCCTTTGCTAGTCCTCCCTTAGATGGGATCTTCACTTCATTTTTAAATTCTGTCATACATACCTCATTGGCCACTCATAAATGGAAGTGGATGCCCTCTAATATACCACAGCTAAATCAGGTGCAGGGTATTGAAAACACAGGGTTTGAAAGCATAGGTAGCACGAAGTTTTTAGCATGATTAAATATTTTTGTCCAAGCTCATCTGGGATCAGAAAGACAAATTTTTATTTTTCACTTTGGGGTTGATTGATAACCAGTTTTTTAAACTGGGCTCATATTAGTTTAGTTGCCAAGAACATCATCAGATGTTCTTGTTCCTTTTAGACATGATTTAAAAATTAAATGGTGTGCTCCAACTAGACGACTTTCTACTTCAATCCACAATCGGCTTAAACATTCGGTATCGCCCTGCTTCGGTTATTGAATCCAACTTATATCCTAATTTTTCTTAAGCTTTTATTGCGGGATGGTTTTCAGGATCAACATGAAGCCAAAGTCGGTCGAAGCTGAAATGTTCTCGAGCATATTTTTCAGCGAGTCTAAGCATTTCATAAATTATTCCTTGTCCTCTATAAGTTTTATCCAGAATAACGAAACAGATGTAGAGCTGAGTTTGCTCTCTTGATTTCAGCAGAATATGACCGATGTACTTGCCATCTTTTTTGTAGAGCAAAGATCCAAACTTTTCGGATGTACTTAAAAAATCATTCCATTCATTGATACACAATGGGTACTTCGCTCCTGGCCAAGCCCTTTGAAGATCATCTTTGTCTGCGTAGAGATTTTTTAGAATTTCATAATCAATTGTATGGTTAAGGACGATTTCAATCATTTAAACCAAGAATAAATCTATCTACTGAGAATAGAAAGATCGAAAATTGTATGGTTGGGTAAAATAGTTCGCCTGATGAGATGAGTTTCGAACTTCTTGTCTATAGGGTGATATATTTTGTTGCAGCCACCTGGTTTAACTCCTATTCTCGTGGTTTCTTGGGTTTGTCTAAGTTGTTCACTTTAGTCTCGTCAGGCTTTGCTCTGAGAAAAACATAGCCCCTGCTATTTTTAACGATAACACCATCTATAATGTCTCTTTCTACGAGATAGATCGTATCGGCTTTGTGAAGCCATCCGTAGCCTTCAACGAGATACTGAATGATAAGGTTTTGTTTGTTCTTTTTGATATCAATGATCTTTTTCTTAACTCCAGAAATAGGAACCTCTATGATTTTACCTGGTTTGCCTCCTTCTTTTTTCTCAATGGCCCAAACCAATTTTTCAAGTTCTTCTTCTGTCAGGCTCTTAATTTGTCTTTTCAGGTCGATGCTAGTCCACAATTGAACGTGTTTTTTATATAACTCAGTATCATTATTGTCTTCTTTAGGTGCCCAGACCTCTATCGCTTTAGAGACTGTTCGGTTTTGGAAACTATCTTGTTTTAGAACGCCAAATATTGCTGTTCTACCAATTTCATAATTTGGGAAGACAGCAAAGCCACCAGCTTTGCCGATAGCTCCTAGTCTTTTCACTAAAATACCATTCCCGTATCCAATATTCCCCGGATTATTATTTCTCCAATTTCTTTGTCCACCGATGTAAATGGCGCTGGACCCATCTTTTCGATAATAAATAATTCTAAGATCATTTATTACTTCTATTCTCACAAAAGGATTTTTAGAACTGTTTGTCATGGCTTTTTACTTTGTGTCCGCTTGTATAACCCATCAGTCTCACCAGTCCCATGACATTGATCAGTAAAGATTATTCCTTCATTGACTGCTTGAAAAATCAGTTTACATTGTGAATCAGTTCTATCTTTAAATGTGGCGATATTACCTTTGATATTTGCAAAAAAACCTATTGGCCTGGTTTGAGAATCTTCTAAAAGATCAATCTCTACAGCTTCTTTATC
This sequence comes from Bacteriovoracaceae bacterium, assembly GCA_947442115.1. Lineage (GTDB taxonomy): Bacteria > Bdellovibrionota > Bacteriovoracia > Bacteriovoracales > Bacteriovoracaceae > Peredibacter. The sequence continues at coordinate 5,248 of CANEVK010000145.1, forward strand.
AAAATGATTCAGAACTAGAGTCGATTTGCCTGATTGATGCAGAAATGTGCCGTGCCAGGGATCGACCACGGTTTTTGTTATCTGGTAAGATCTGCATGAAGAGAATAGTACTAATATAAGCGACATAAAAATTTTCATATTTTTATTTTAACTTTTTTAAGTGAAAGGGCACAAGTTCTAAAGGGTGCCAGGTAAGATGCATTGCTTATTCTAATGGAGGAGAATGCCCAAGCTTGTCACAAAACTTGTGACAATGAGTTCTTCCAGAATTTCAAAGCGTTCTTTTCTGGGTTCGAGCGGTTACCTCGTTGTGACAAGAAAATGTTACTTAAAGCATTCATGCCGAAGATTATTGTTCATGTGGATTTCCGAATAGAAATCAAAGTGAATTCAGCGTTCTATGAAATGTTTGAAAATACTGGAATGGAGAGTGAAAAAATAGTTCGAGCCAATAAAAGTGGCTGGGAAGGAGAGATTCGAACTCTCGACCAACAGATTAACAGTCTGCTGCGCTAACCAACTGCGCCACTTCCCAACTCATAGTCAAAAGGTCTGTACTTTATAAACCCCCGAACTTTTTTTGTCTATAAGCTTTTTAATCAGTCTCATGTCATTTCAGTTGATTAAAAGGCTCAAGTTTAAGCCTTTCCCGACCGATAGAGTCAGGAAAGGAATTGTACTGTGGGTAAGAAACCTTCTCCCTATGTTCTTCGTGCTCTTTGTATTTTAGGACCGGAAGAGATCCTAAAACTTGCTCATGTTCTAAACCGCGAAGAAGTGATTTTTAAACAGGCTTCTGGAGATGATGTGATCTTTTGGAAGCAAGAAAGGTCAGCCGCTAAAAAACGGGATTCCGGGCCTAAAACTGATGCTAAAATTCTACAATTCTCCAGGCCAGCTCCCCTCCCTGACGATCAGCCTGGACACAGTTCAGAAAATGATTCTCAGGACTTAAAAATCATGAGTTCAGAAGTCATACTTATGCAGCGTGAAATTTCACGTGAGACTTCTATTGAAGGGCATAAGGCGGCTGCGAAATCCGGCTATTCAAAGGCCAATGAAATGTACGTGGTGAAGTCTAAATCCCTGGATGGAAAACAAAAAATCCGTTTCGCTTCAACCAATGGAGTCCTCGTTGATAAGAAACAAGCTTAGATAAACGGAATAGCCGTAATCTTCTGGGGTAGTTTAATACCCAATTCATTTATCAGTTGAGGATCCATTGAAACTTGTCCGTCTCCATGAACCTGGAGCTGAGTTCTCACAGCAAAAAAATCATACTCTGGATGTTCGAGAGAGACGATGACTTCTCTTGCTTCTTTAGGGTCATAACCTTTGTTGGTTATCAGGACTCCAGTGATTTTTTCTTTGATAGGTTTAACTTCTTTGAGCGGACATCGAAAATGTGGACCTCCGTCGAAAGGATCCACTTCGTAGGTATACTTGAAACCGATGTTTTCCAGCATTTTCTTAACGGGTTCAGTTTCTTTTCCTACTTTCCCTATTGCCTCACGTGCTTCCAGTGGAAGAAGAGTCAGATAAATATTTTCTGAGGGAAATAAGCTCAGAATAAACTCTTTATTATTTCGACTGAGAATATCAGCTTCGACATAATTCATATTAAGAAATTTTCTTCCCACCGCTTCCCACAGTGGAGAATTTCCAAATTTATCAAACGGAGGCATGAGTTCTGAATGAATCATCGTTTTAAAACGTTCAGTATTTTTTGCCATGTATAGGAAGCGAACATATGATAGCTGTTTCCCGAGCTTTTCTTTGTGGCCGCGATAATCAGGATTCAAGATGAGGCCACCGATTTCGGTAGGTCCATTTGTATCCAAACCAAGTTTCAGAGTTCCGTGAACGAAGCCCGTACTAATCGTCTGAGAAAATTTAGATTCTTGTCCAACTGAGAGATAAAAATGTGGCTCATCTTCTGTTCCATGTTGAGCATGAATCATTGAAACGCCAAGAATTTCATTCGTGTGATAATCTTCTAGAACAAAGATATAATAATTTTTAAATAGCTCAGGGCTAGGATTATGAAAGCTCCTCATGGAGCTCGTAATTTTGTCTTTGATCATGTCTTCATCAGCTGGAAGATTGATAAAGACCATCATCTGGCTAAGATTAAAAAGATCTTTCA
>CANEVK010000146.1 GCA_947442115.1 Bacteriovoracaceae bacterium
CAAAGACAATGAGGATTCATCAGTTGCGGAGCTAGAGAGTGCTAGGGCCAAGCATTATGAGAAAATCAAGATGGTTGAGAAGAGTGTGGAGCCACTTAAGGATCCTGTTCTCAACCCGCTTGAAGAGATTAAAAAACTAGGACATAAGCAGCTTGATTTTAATGCCCTCCTTGATAAACGAGTGATCGTTATTTTGAGGGATGCTTTTAAGGATGGACTTCTAGGGCATCTTCCTGAAGCTGAAGTTAAAAAAATTATTGTTGAAAAGATGAAAGGAACAAGGCTGGAATCAGTGGTGGAATTTTTCCCTGGTTTGCTACCGTTTTTTGTTGATCTCGCTCGTGATAAATATGTTTTTCATAGTCTTTTAACATTATTTGAAAGAAGGGAAGATCTAAAAACCTATGCCTATATATGGCTTGCTATATTTATCTTTGGTCTGCTTGTTAAAAACCGTTTAGTAAAACCAAAGTGGAGTTTTTTTAGGCGTTTACGTTGGAATATGACCATCAACTTATTTCTGACTCTGATTTCGTTCTCAGTATTTTACTTTATGTTTACCATAGAAGTAGATCCCATTTTAAAGGTCATCCTAAAACAATTTTAAAATTTTGGAACACATCCAATCTTTCTATCATGGGGTGGGTAATTGGAAGAGATACCAGATGAATTGGCTCCTCCAGATTCTACACCTTGACTTGTTATTTCTGCCGCCCCTTTGACTTGATAAATCCTTTGAGTAGATGATTTAACGTAAGGTGAAGCTTTATTTAAAGGATAGTAAAAGAAGACAGGTACGCTTGAGACAACGCCATCAGTGGGGACTGTTGGTACTCCATTTTTCATGTAAAACCAAACCGCTTTTAAATCAGTCTCACGAATCAGGATATAGTCATCAGGTGCTTTGAATGGAGTATTATATCGATCAAAAACGGTCTCAGGGGCCTTGGCGCCAACATACAGACCTTCCATATCAACACCAACAATGTCTCTCATCGCCTTAAAAAGGGGGTTATTGCTATTGTAGTGTGAGCTATTTAAACAATAGGAGCGAAAGGTTGTTTGATCAATCCATGGGAACATATAGTAACCCATCGATTGAGCAACAGAATTAGTCGACCCCGCTTCAGAACTTTCTTCGGTTGATGCCATTCCAGAGAATTTGACAAAAAACTTTGTGGAAGCTGGAATGTTTGTCGCACCAAAACTTCTCGCCTTTTGAAGAATCATATCATTCACATCATCATTACCATTGCCGTCGTTGTCATAAAATCTTGGATCAGTGTTGTCCCAGAGATTGAAGTTGCCGGGAATCTCTTCCAGTCTTGGAAAGAGAATATCATCAATGGCACCATAGAGAGGATTCATGAAATCATGGCAAACCATGGTGGAACCAGGTTGAATAGGTTGAGGAGGGATTCTTGGTAGAAAATAAAAGTGAACTCGAAAGGCGACATCAAAATAAGTGTCACCGCTCTCCTCGTCAACTGAAGGAGGCCGTTGGATACAAGTATATTGAGTAATGGGAGCATTCTTAAGAGGTCCTAGTGTTGCCATCGGTATGTCAGAAGAATATTTTATAATTTGAATCGAATCTGATTTTGAACCGGAGCTTGTTTCTGTAAGGGTTAAAACATAGGTCTTATCTTCAGATAAGCGATCGATGTTTGCTGAAATAGAATTGGTTCCTAACTCTACATCTAAAGTGATCTCATTGTTATCCTCGTCTTTAGCTTTGAGGACACATTTTGGATTTGTTTCTTCATCTTCGAGGGGAGTATTACACCAACCCTTTACATTCACGAGAGTCGAATTAAGTGAGATAGCTTCTGTAACATTAAAATTAGCATAAAAGATACCAGCACCATTTGTTGCTTTTGATGAACAGTAACTTGAGCAATTACCAAATGTGACGGCCTTTCCATCTTTGCAACCACAAAAATCAGATTTAAATTTGATCGCCTGATCTGGTCTTGCGGCCGGTTGATCAATACAAGTAAAACTTCCATCAGTATTCGTTTTTTTGATTTTCCCCTCTGGGCAAGTGTCAGTATTTTTAGTCAGACCAGAATTGGGTGAGATCGTTGATCTTTGAGGAATGGTGTCTTGGCATGAGGCCAATAGGCAGCACACTCCAAGCACGAAGATTTGTAAATTAAATTTTCTTAATCGTGAGACCATAATCCTTATTCCTCAACGACTTATCGAGTTCTCGTGATTAATTCTTAAGTTATTCTAATGCCTGTTACCTAAGATTAAGGAAAATGCAGATGAAGTCTCAGTATTTCAATTACTTAGGCGATTCTCTGGAGAGGCTTCGGCTGTTGAAGTGCCCAGAGTTTAAGGCAAAGACTAAACTAATTCATGAAATCACCGATAAGTCCTTGGAAAGATAATTTCGAATCTCTTTAGAAGGAGCAGTAAATGACGAAAGCTGATTTAATTGCAGTAATTGAAAAACAGGGCAATCTTCCGCATCACCAAGCAGAAAAGATTGTGAATATTTGCTTTGATAGCATGATCCAAGCTCTTTTTGATGACGAGCGAATTGAAATTCGTGGATTTGGATCATTTGCGAATAGGAATTATAAGGCCTATGAGGGAAGAAACCCTAAAACAGGTAAAGTGGTTAAGGTGAGTCCAAAGAAAGTCCCTTTCTTTAAAGTGGGTAAAGAACTTAAAGAAATGGTGGATGATGGTAAGGATAAGTACGTCATTCGCGAAGCTTAAAAACTATTTAAATTTTCCAATAAGGCCTGCCATCGAGCAGGCCTTTTTATTTGTCCCGAATTGATTGACAATTTCTTCCCCCCTAGGGTTTTCTATAGGGATTAAAACTAGAAAGGATAATATGAGTAAGCTCCTCCGCGGTTTAACCCTGACTGATTCTATTTCAATTGTTATTGGAACCATTATTGGGACAGGTGTTTTTTTAAAAACTGCGACCATGGCCCAAACCTTAGGCAGTCCTTTATGGGTTCTGGCCGCTTGGGTGGTGGGAGGTGCGCTCTCCTTAACTGGTGCTCTGGCCTATGCTGAACTTGGCTCAATCATGCCCGATGCAGGAGGAGAGTATGTGTATCTCAAAGAAGGGTATGGAGATATCTGGGCCTTCCTTTATGGGTGGATGCGCTTTTGGATTGGCTCACCTGGTTCTATTGCTGCTTATGCTGTGGGGGCCATGACTTTTGCCAGTGGGATGATTGATTTGAGTTTCATCGGTGGTAAAGAGGTGGCAGCGGTTTTAGTCATTACTGTATTCTCTGTCCTTAACTGCTTCAGTGTTGCTTTTGGTGGCAAGCTTAATTCCTTTATGACGGCCCTAAAACTCATCATGATTTTTGGCATCACCTTGGGAATATTTTTATTTTCCAAAGAGGTGAGTTGGTCTCACCTTTATGAAAAAGCACCAGGTGTAGATGGTTTTGTGGGATGGTCTGCTTTTGGCTCGGCTATATTGGCCGCACTTTGGGCCTATGATGGATGGAATAATCTTTCGATGGTGGCCGGTGAAATTAAAAATCCTCAAAAAAATATTCCACTCTCGTTTGGAATTGGTCTTTTGATTATTTTGGCCATTTATGGCCTCACGAATGTGGCCTATTTCTATGCTCTTCCTTTTTCTGAAGTTTTGAATTCTAATTCGGGCCAGCTTCCTGATGCCCTCCCTGTGGCCACCAAAGCTGCCATGACTTTTCTTGGTGCTTCTGGAGTGGGACTCCTTTCAGCGGCTTTTGTTTTTTCTGCTCTAGGGGCCATGAATGGTTCAATTATGACGGGAGCAAGAGTGCCTTATGCTATGGCCAGTGATGGTTTATTTTTTAAGCAACTAGCGACTGTGAGTGCAAAATCTCAAGTGCCAGTGGCTTCAATTATGGTTCAGGCCAGTGTTTCGATTATGCTCGCCTTGTCTGGTACCTTTGATCAGCTCACAGACTATGTGGTTTTTTCCGCTTGGATTTTTTATGCCATGGTGACAGGAGTTGTATTCCGTCTTAGAAAAACTAAGCCGAACATCGTCAGAGATTATAAAGCTTTGGGCTATCCCGTGTTGCCAGCGATTTTTATTGTTCTGGGAGTTCTTCTTCTCATCAATACGGTCTATACATCCCCGCAATCGACGCTTATTGGTTTAGGCTTTATTCTTTCGGGGATCCCTGTCTTTTATTACTTTAAAAAGAATAAAGCTTAGACAGTTAGGGTCTTTTTTTCATAGTTTTAGAGATTTTAGACTTTGGCCCAAGGTTTTCGTTTAACCTAGGCCAAAGGATAAAAACATGAAAATAGCTTTCATCGCATCTGCTTTTCTCTTCTCTCTTCTTTCTCAAGCTGAGGTTGTTAGTATCAAGGTGAAAAACCTTGGGGGAGAGTCTGGTCAGCTTGCTATCGCCGTTTTTGATGATCCTAATGCTTTTCCAGATCAATCGGCCGCTGCAATCCATACGCAATTCATTCCTCTGAATTCTGGTCTTAATCAAATAGATTTCAAATTGAATTTAAAACCTGGCACCTACGCCATAGCGACGTATTTGGATAAAAATAAGAACCGCACACTTGATACGAATATGGTGGGGGCCCCAAAAGAGCGTTTTGGATTCTCCCAAAATCCGAAGATCCGTTTTTCTGCTCCTAATTTCAATGAGTGCGAATTTAGTGTAGGCGATAAGCAGACTAAATCGCTGGAAATGAATTTAATAAAATTTATGTGAGCATTCCTTTAAGAAATGTCTGTGGCTGCAAAAAAGATTTCGGGATTTAAGTTTGGAGGAGACGGGCGGATTTGAACCGCCGGCTTTACAGTTTTGCAAACTGCTCCCTTGGGCCACTCGGGCACGTCTCCATTTGAGTGCCCTTTAGTTTCGACGCTTTGAGCTTTTCTGTCAATGGGATAAAGAGTTGAACATTTGAGATAATTCTAAAATTTTTTGTGGCGAGTCAGTGGTGTCCAATTCTGCCTCGGCTGAGAATTTATGCCGGGACTTTAATTCTAAAATCTTCTCTAGGTACCTGAGAATCTCAAGAAAAAGATCTGGCCTGGCTTTTGCTTTGAGGCTCCCGTGTTTTAACACGGAGGTTCTCTAAATGAAAAAATGTCTTTCAGTCGTATCTAGTGTTCTATTACTTTCTCTCGTTTCTTGTGGTGAAAAAACAAATAACAGGAGGCAGCTTTCTGTTCAAAATTTTTTTCAAACAGAAAAAGGGATCTATGAAGCAAAACTGGAGTCCTTGAATTCACACCTTGGTGATGAAGCACGAGGCAAAGCAGTCATTAAGCTCAAAGGTGATGAGATGCTGGTAGAAATTCAAATGGATGGTACCGAAGCGCAAATCGTCCATGGCCAATTTTTACATGTCTCAGATCAGTGTCCGACTTTAAGTTCTGATACCAATAATGATGGGATTATTGATGATCTTGAAGGTCGCATGAACTATGGTTCAGCACTTATTCCGCTTGATAGTGATTTATCGATACAAGGTGAAGAGAAATTCATATTCCCGAAAGCTGATTTCTCAGGGAATTATTCTTATCGCTCACAAACCAATTGGACAAAAATGATAACGGATTTGCTTCTAAAAGATACGAATCCTTCAGATGGACTGGTTAAGTTAAACTCTGCGTTTAATTTAAAAGGTCGACAAATTGTTATTAAAGGAATTTCTCCTAATGTTAATTTACCAGAGTCAGTGAAGGCCATTGGTAGTGAGGACATTCATGGATCCATACCTGTTGCCTGTGGCACATTAATAAAAGTTGCTTCTGATGATGGTTACAGTGATTATAATGGTGGAAAAGACTAGTATTCTAGCAATGGGCCCTACTTCAAAGGTAGGGCTTTGCTATTCCATGCTTTCGGTTTTAAACTATTCTCATGAGTCAAATTGGTATTGTTGAAGGTTTTTTTGGCCCCTCTTGGTCACCAGAAGCACGTCTTTCTTTCGCCCCCTTTTTAAAAAAAGTGGGTGGTGATTTCTATATCTACGCACCAAAAAGAGACGCCTTCTTAAGAAAGGCCTGGCGTGAGACTTGGACACCAGAGTACCTAGATTTTATCAATGAATTAAAAAATCATTTTCAACTTCATGGAATAAAATTTGGATTAGCTTTGAGTCCTTTTGGCCTGGGGACTCAAATAACAAATGATGATTGGCAGATTTTAAGAGGAAAATTTAAGCAATTATCAGATTTGAAAATTGATTATCTTGGACTCTTTTTCGATGATATGCCTTCCACGGATAAACTTTTAGAAGTCCAAACATCTGTCTTGAATTTGGCCAGTGAGTACTTCGAGGCCGGTCTCATCTTTTGTCCGAGCTATTACTCACTTGATCCCATATTGGATAAAGTCTTTGGGCCTAGACCTGATCACTATGTGGAAAGCTTATCTACTTCCATCCCGAGTTCGATTGACATTTGTTGGACTGGGCCAAAAGTTATTTCAGAAGAAATTTCTTCAGATCATCTTTCACTTGTTCATTCACTGCTCGGGAGACGGCCCTTTATTTGGGAAAATTTATTTGCCAATGATGGCCCGAAAAACTGTAAATTTTTAAAGCTTCGCTCTTTTACCGGTAGGGATAAGTCCTTTTTGAAAGATACATCTGGGGTTGGTTTTAACCTAATGAATCAAGCCTATTTATCTCAACTTCTCTATCTCTCATCCCTCTATGTATTAAAACAAGATATGGATCCAGATCAAGCTTTTGCAAAAAGCTGTAAAGATCTTTGCTCAAACCAATTGGCAGAATTTATTTTAGAAAACCGACTCACTTTTTTAAACCAAGGTTTAGATAAAATTGATCCTGAAACCAAAGCTAAGTACATAGCAAAGCTTTCAGAAGAGGGTAGCTTGCTGGCCCTTGAGATTGGCAGTTGGCTAAAGGGTGAATTTATCGTTGGCCCGGAATGCCTTACGGATTAAGTCTGGATTTTAACCTTATTGTCATTCTGTTTTAGTTCTAGCAATCTTATAGAATGAACATTTCAGAACAATACCGCTCTAGTATGGAGTATCGGGAAATTCTAAGGATCCTTCAAAGATCTTCGGCCACATCTGGTAATATCCTTTGGCAATCAAGTGTATTAGGTAAAAATATTATTCCCATTCATTTTTTTGAAATTGATTTTATTTCAAGAGAAATTGTCCTTAAGTATGATGATGAAACTTTTGGACTTGATTGTGATTCACCCATTTATATCAAGCTTTCCTATAGAGAAACTGTTTTTAAGGTTTCAGCCTTTAGAAAGAGTCCAGGGTCATTACATTTTATTTTTCCAGAATTAGTTAAAACTCAAGAATTTAGAAAAAGTAATCGGACGACATTTAAACCTAATCAGGATAAGTTTATCACCCTTAAATCCGCTTTAAATCTTGGCCCAA